>JBOGUH010000030.1:0-4773 GCA_050695975.1 Anaerolineae bacterium | reverse complement strand
GAGTTGGCCAGCCCCCTGATGATGTCCTGTTCGCCGTGGCCCGATCGCAGCCAGCATACGAACGTCGACGCCTGGCGTGGATCGTTGGGGAAGTATTTGTTAGGGATCACGAGCGCGCCCGGGTCGTAGAGGATCGTCCGGCGGGTGATGACGCCCTCTTGCAGCGCGCCGGCGGCTGGAATGATCTTGAAGGTCGAGCCGGGCGGCACCTGATCGCCGATGGCGTGATTGAACAGCGGCAGGAACGCATCGTTCAACAATGCGTCGTATTCGGCGGCGCTGATGCCGCTCGCCAGGAGGTTGTTGTCGAAGGTCGGCAAGCTGACCATCGCCAGAATTTGCCCGTTGCGCGGGTCCATGGTGATGACGGCGCCGCGCCGCGTGCGCAGCGTGCCGGCGACCGTGTTGATCTGATCGATCTGCTGCTGCAATGCCTCGAGCGCCGCCTGCTGCAGATCGCGATCGATCGTCAGATAAACATTGTGACCGGGCAGCGGATCGATGGGCTTACCCACGATGCGAATCTCGCGCCCGGCCACGTCTTGCTCGACGTAGCGCTCACCCTTCGTGCCGCGCAGCCAGTCCTCGTACACGGCCTCGATGCCGGTCTGCCCAACCCGATCGGTATCCAGGTTGTAGTTCCTTACGGCCTGGAGAGCTTGAACCAGATCGGCCGGCGTATTTCGATTCACATCGGCCAGTGCGCTGGCGAGCGAGGCTGCGAGTTCGTCAACCACAACCGATGAGACGCGCCCGGTATAGCCGACGACGTGCGACGTGAGCGGACCGAGCGGATACTCGCGGCCCGACACGACGAGCGTGTTGACGCCGGGCAGGCTTGGACTTTCCTCGATAATCTGAAGCGCTACGTCGCGAGGCACGTCGCTTTGAATGGTCACCAGGCGGTAGGGCGCAATGCCGCGCGCCTCGTCGACAATGTCTTTGATCCCCCGCACGCTTGCGCCGGACAACGAGGCGGTCGTGCCGCTCACCGGCAGATCGAGCAGCTGGCTGAGCCGCTGATAAACCTGCAACTCGCGCTCCTCGTCGTCGGGCAGATAAGCCGGAACGATCGCCACGTCGTAGGTTGGCCGATTGCGCGCCAGCGGAACGCCAGCCCGATCGTACAGGATGCCGCGCGGCGCATCGACGCTGATCAGTTGGAAACGGTTGCTGTCCGCCAACGATCGGTAGTAGTCCGCCTGGGTGACCTGCATCTGCCACAAGCGCAGCGCGAAGACGATCAGGATCAGGCCAACGACGCCGTACAGCGTGAGCAGACGCGGATTCGGTTGAGGCGTCTTTTGAAGAGGTTGCATTTGGTTCCAGAGATCGCACTTGACGCGCGTGACCTACTCGCCGCTCGGGGCAGGCCTATCAGTCTCGATAGACATCTTTTCGATGCTTACGGTGCAGTACGACGACAATCGAGTCACGGTCATGAATCGCGTATCTTACACGGTAATCGCCAATTCGGATACGATATTCATTTTCATGGCCTTTCAGCTTCACGCATCCACTGGGACGCGGGTCATCTTTCAACGCGACAATTCGCCTGATAACTCTGTCATGAACGCTATCAGGCAGATCGTCCAGCTGCTTCTGCACAGGTCTAGGGATGATACCTGATGAGCCATTAAACTTTCTTCTGGCGCCGGACTATATACTCATCAATGGTCATATAATCCCCGGCCTCATAGGCAACACGGGCTTCCTGAATTTCAGCTCGAAACGCCGGGTCTTGCTCCCACACATCTTCCTCAGCCTGGGCAAGCTGCTCATTCAGCACGACCCAGAGCCGATGCTTGTCCTTCAGACTGAGATCTGCGACAGAATCGACGAGTGATTCGAAGGGGATCAACAGTTTCACAGTCTCTTGTGCCATGATGTGACTCCATGCCATCATCTACTAACGGAACCAAACGCCCACGCGCTCTTTACCAGTCCAGCGCCTTCGGCCGGATACGCCGATCGAGGGCGGCCATCACGCGATACACGAACCAGCTCAGCGCCGCGTTGTAAATCGCCGAGGGCAACGCGATCCGAAACAGCGCGTCCAACACGTCGATGCGCTGCCCGACGAACGCGGTTGCCAGCAGGTACACGCCGTGAAAGGCGAGCGTCCCCACAAACGCCGCCACGATGGGCAGCACGGTCCGGTCGCGAAATACGCCGCCGGCCGTCACGCCCGCGATCAGCGCGACGATCATCAATCCGATGGCCGACGCGCCGAACGGACCACCCGACAGCAGATCGACCGCGACGCCGCCGACAAACGCCCAACCCAGCGCTTCATTCGATCGCCGCAGCAGCGCCCACGACATCACGACCAGCAGCAGGACATCGGGCCAGACCGATCCGACTCGCACACGGGGCAACAGCGTCGATTGTAACAGTGAGACGATCAGTAGAAAGGGGACAGCGACGTAGGGGTTCATGCGCAGGACGCTCACGGCGTCGGGCTCGGCGTGGAGGTTGGCTCCTCTTCCGGCTCGACGGGCAGCGGCTCGAAGTTGGTGATCACGAGCACCAGCTCGAGCCGGTTGAAGTCGGCCGCCGGCCGCAGTTTAGCCGACTGGAACAGATCGATGTCACGGCGCGTCACTTCGGTGACCTGGCCCACCACCAGGCTGCGTGGCAAGTTGCCGCCCAGGCCGCTGCTCAGCACAATGTCGCCTACGTTCACCGTCCCATCGAGCGGGATCTGCGTCATCAGCAGCCCAGCGTCGGGTTGACCTTCGGCCAGGCCGGTCACGCGCGAGCTTTGGATGCGCACGTTGATGCCGCTGGTGCTGTCGGTGAGGAGTTGCACCTTAGACGATTGCGGCCAGACCTCGGCCACGCGGCCGACCAGCGCCGAACCCGCTGTCACCACCGCCATACCCGGCTGCAAACCTTCACGGCTGCCGGCGTTGATCGTCACGAACTGGCGATACGGACTGGGATCGCGGCCAATCACGGCCGCCGCGTGCGTTGCATACGTGGGGTTTTCTTGTGTAAAGTTCAAGAGACCGCGCAGTGTGACGTTTTCGGCCTTCAGTTCTTTGAGGCTCACGTTCTCGGTCACGAGGGCAGCGTTGAGGCGTCGCAGCTCTTCGTTGTCCTCGCGCAATTCACGCGCATCGCGGACGACGTCGAACGCGTCTCCCAGACCGTTGAACAAGTCCGACAGCGCACGCTGCACCGGGGCGATCGCGATCTGCGCCGCGTCTTCCAGCGGCTTGACCACGCCCGACTCATGCAACACCAACAACGCGATCGTCAACACACTCAGCGCCGGGAACAGCCACGCTCGCGAGCGACCGCGGTTCATTTTGGGAAATCCTCAAGTTAGTGCTCTGAGTTCCTTCAGTTCCTTAGAGCCCCTCACCAGGCGCCGAAGGAGCTATATAAGGAACATGGGGTGACCGGCGATCAGGTGGCGATGGCCACGCGCGACGTTTTTCTGCGGCTGCGTTCGACGCTGTCGATGATCGATTGCAGGGTATCGACGTTTTCGAGGAGTTTGCCGCAGCCGACGACCACCGACGTGAGCGGGTCGGGCGCCACCCACACCCGTACCTTGACTTCTTCGGTCAGCCGCTGCGCCAACCCCTGCAGCAGCGCGCCGCCGCCGGCCAGCGCAATGCCGGTCTCCATCAGATCGGCGATCACCTCCGGCGGTGTCTCGTCGATCGTGCTCTTCACAGTATCCACGATCGTCTGCGTCGATATGGCCAGCGCTTCGCGGACTTCGATCGACGAGATATCCACCGCTTCGGGCAGGCCGGTCACCACGCTGCGGCCGCGCACCGTCATCACTTTTTCTTCCGGCAAAGGATAGGCCGACCCGATGGCAATCTTCACGCGCTCGGCCATGCGCTCGCCGATCAGCAGGTTATATTTCTGCCGCACGTACTGGATGATGTCGTCGTCCATCTCGTCGCCGGCCACGCGGATGCTGCGGCTGAGGATGACGCCACCTAGCGAGAACACGGCCACCTCGGTCGTCCCACCGCCGATGTCCACGATCAGGCTGCCGGTGGCTTCCATGAGCGGCAGTCCGACGCCGATGGCTGCCGCCACTGGCTCCTCGATCGGGTACGCTTCGCGCGCGCCGGCGTTGATGCACGCATCGTACACCGCGCGCCGCTCGACCTCGGTCACGCCGGAGGGGATGCCCACTACGACGCGCGGCCGGGGAACCGGCAAAAACATCGAGGAGTGCGCCTTTTTGATGAAATAGTCGAGCATCGCCTCGGTGACTTCGAAATCGCTGATCACGCCATCGCGCAGCGGGCGAATGGCGACGATGTTGCCCGGTGTGCGGCCGACCATTTCCTTGGCTTCGGCGCCGATGGCGAGCGGCTTTTTAGTGCGCTTGTCGATCGCCACCCACGAGGGCTCGTTGATGATGATGCCCTTGCCACGGACGTTGACCAGCGTGTTGGCCGTGCCCAGATCGATGCTGATATCGAGCGAAAACAGCCCCAACAGCGCGTTAATGGGGTTAAACAAAGAAGGCTCCTGGCGAGGCTTGGGACGTTGGGGCGGATTATACCATAAGATGCTGATATAATTAGCCTTCAAGATGCCCGTGACATGCCCTCGGTGCGGCTTTGAAAACCCGGACGGTTTCGCCTTTTGCGGGCGATGCGGCGCCCGACTCGATGCCGCCCCAACCCTGCCGTCTGTTGACGATCGACAGGCCACGGTCAACCAACTCAAGCAGGCCGGAGACGCGGCCAAACGCGGCGCCGACCCCGCCACCGCGCTTGAGCGTTACCAACAAGC
>JBOGUH010000029.1:0-4662 GCA_050695975.1 Anaerolineae bacterium | reverse complement strand
TTGGCCTGCGCCGCGCTCACATTGACGCTGCGCGAGACGCCGCCATCACTGCGCGCGCACGGCGAAAGCGTCAACCTGTCGTTGATCGTGCGCAATCGCAGCGCGATGGCATTTCTGATCGTGTGGGTGTTGTTGTTCCTGGCGTTCGAGAATATTCAGGTGGGCTATGCCAGTTGGTTCGAAGCGCGGTTCGGCCTGACGGCGGAGCAGCGCGGTTTGGCCCAGACGCTGTTCGGCGTGTTCGAGATCACCGCGTCAGTGGGCAGCAGCCTGTTTCTCGATCGGGTCGGCAAGAAGCGCGGTGTGACCGGTGGATTGATCGTCGGACTGTTGGGCTATGTGATGCTAGTCGCCGTCGGGCCGCTGGCACTGTGGTTGGGATTGGTCTCGATGAGCGTGGCGTTTCTAGGGTTCGAATTCAGCGTGGTGTCGGGTTTGCCCATCGGAAGCGAACTGATGCCTCAGGCGCGTGGCACAATGCTGGCGTTCGTGATCATGGCCAGCAGTCTGGGTCTGATGGTGGGCGCCGTCAGCGGCGGCGCGTTGGTCGCCGGAGCCGGATTCACGATCGCCGCGCTGGTGTCGGCTCTCCTCGGCGCGGCGACAGTCGTGTTGTTTGTTGGGGCCGTTCGCGAACCAGTGACGGGTGACGAGTGACGGGTGAATAGACATTGTGAATCGCTGGACAAAACGACTAACATCGGGTATATTTGTTTGAGCGCAGCCCAGTTTCTGGGCTATTTCTATGTCACCCGCCGGGCGGATTTTCTCGGCTAAGTTGCTAATCCTTAAACATCTGGTATACTCACGGCCTAATTTCAGCGGCCACACATTTCCGACTCAAACTGATTCGATCCAGGAAGGGCACGCAGAAACACGAAGAGGAAAGCCTTGCTGACCCTTAGTGTTCTTCGTGGATATTTCGTGCGAGGAGGCTGAATGGCGACTCAGACCGCGGACTTTATCAAGGACATTGCGAGCAGTCTGCAACAGCGAATCGAATCCTTCACGCCGACGATCGAAACAGTCGATGTTGGCGAAGTGAAGGAAGTCGGCGACGGTATTGCCCGCTGCTCCGGATTGTCCGGCGTGCAAGCCAGCGAGCTGGTGGAATTCCCGAACGGCGCAGCGGGGATCGCGTTCAATCTTGAAGAGACGCAAGTCGGCGTGATCATTCTGGGCGAGTCCGCCGGCATCGAAGAGGGCCAGCTGGTGCGTCGCACCGAACGCATCATTTCCGTGCCGGTGGGCGATGCGCTGCTCGGCCGCGTGGTCGATCCGCTCGGCCGGCCGGTCGATGGCAAAGGCCCGATCGTCACGAACAAGTTTCGCAATATCGAGCGCATCGCGCCGGGCGTGATCGAGCGCCAGAACGTCGATACGCCGGTCGAGACCGGCATCAAGCCGATCGACGCGATGATCCCGATCGGCCGCGGGCAGCGCGAGTTGATCATCGGCGACCGGCAGACCGGCAAGACGGCGATCTGCATCGACGCGATCATCAACCAGAAGGGCAAGGGCATGGTGTGCATCTACGTGGCCATCGGGCAGAAGAAGGCCCAGGTGGCGCGCATCGTGTCCACGCTTGAAAAGTATGACGCGATGGACTACACCATTGTCGTCGACGCCTCGGCCTCCGACCCGGCGGCGCTTCAATACATCGCGCCGTACGCCGGCTGCGCGATGGGCGAAGAGGTCATGGAGGAAGGCGTCACGCTCGGAGGGCAGCTGGTCAAGGACGCGCTGGTGGTGTACGACGACCTGAGCAAGCATGCCTGGGCTTACCGCCAGGTGTCGCTGCTGATGCGCCGCCCGCCGGCCCGCGAAGCCTACCCCGGCGACGTGTTCTATCTCCACTCCCGGCTCCTTGAGCGCGCCGCCCGGCTCAGCGCAGCGCGCGGGAGCGGCTCGCTCACCGCGCTGCCGATCATCGAAACGCTGCTCGGCGACGTGTCGGCCTACATCCCGACCAATGTCATTTCGATCACCGACGGCCAGATTTACCTGGAGTCCGATCTGTTCAACGCCGGCATCCGCCCTGCGATCAACGTGGGCATCTCGGTGTCGCGGGTCGGCGGCGACGCGCAGTACAGAGGGATGCGGCAGGTCGCCGGTCGTTTGAAGGGCGACATGGCGCAGTTCCGCGAGCTGGCCGCCTTCGCCCAATTCGGTTCGGGCCTGGACGCCGCCACGGTCCGGCAGCTGGATCGCGGCCAACGTTTGACCGAAATCCTCAAGCAGCCGCAGTACGCGCCGATGCCGTTCGAGAAACAGGTGATGATCATCTTTGCCGGCACCAACGGCTACCTCGATCAAGCGCCGATCGCTCGGGTGAGCGAGTGGGAGACGGCCTTCCACAAGTTTATGGACACCCAGCATCCCGAAATCGGCGAAGAGATCCAGCGCGAGAAGCGGATGAGCGACGACTTGATCGTCCGCCTGCGTGCGGCTTGCGAAGAGTTCAACAAGACTTGGAAGTGATAAATACTGCGTGATACGTGATGCGTGAGGCGAATCCACACGCGCAGCACCCGATGTGCGATACACTGCATCGTTACTTTACTCGATATGTCATTCTGAGCGACCGGAGGGTGCGCTGATTTGGCTACCATCCGAGAGATCAAACGACGCATCCGCAGTGTCAAGAATATCGGCCAGGTGACGCGCGCGCTGGAAGCGGTTTCCGCATCGCGAGTGCGCAAGGCGCAGGCGCAGGTGCTGGCCACGCGGCCCTACGCCGAGCAGGCCTGGGAGGTGCTCACGTCGCTGGGGCTGCAGGCCGGCGCCGGCGCGACGATCCACCCGCTGCTGGCAACGCGCCCGGTGAAAGCCGTCGAGATGATCGCCATCAGCGGCGACCGCGGCCTGGCGGGCGCGTATAACGTCAACGTCATTCGCCAGACGCTGGAATTCATCCGCGATCAGCGCGTGCCGGTGCGGCTGGTCACGGTGGGCCGCAAAGGACGCGAGTTGTTGCTTCGCGCCGGCCAGAACGTGGTGGCCGAGTTCAGCAATCTATCCGCGGCGCCGACGGCGCTCGAGGTCTCGCCGATCGGCCGCATCGTGGTCGACGACTTCCTGGCCGGCACAGTCGACGAAGTCTACGTGGCTTACACGGATTTCGTCAACTTGATCCAGCAGAAGCCGTCGATCAAGCGACTGCTGCCATTGAAGATTGAAGAAGACGAGCGGATGGGCGCCGAGCTCACCGCCGGCGCGCAAGTCGGCCGCCTGACCCGGCGCGAGTATCTATACGAACCCGACCGGCGTGGGCTGCTGGACACGCTGATCCCGCGCTTCATCGAGCTGCAGGTCTACCAGGCGGTGCTGGAATCACTGGCCAGCGAGCATGCGGCCCGCATGAACGCCATGCGCAACGCGACCGATAGCGCGCGCGATCTGCTCACCCAGTTGACGCTGACGTACAACAAGGCGCGCCAGCAATCGATCACCAGTGAACTGCTCGACATTGCCGGCGGCGCCGAAGCGCTCAAGCAGGTGTTGGCCCGCGCGGGTTAATATTATGGAGCGCCGACTTCAGTCGGCTTCTGCCGCACTGTTGCCGACTAAAGTCGGCACTCCAGTGGAGAATGATCCAATGTCTACTAACGGAAGGTTGGGCAAAGTGGCGCAGGTGCAGGGTGGCGTGGTGGACGTGGAGTTCCCCTTCGAAAGCCTGCCCGAGATTTACCACGCGCTCGAGATCGATCGCGGCGACGGCAAGAAGCTGGTGCTGGAAGTGCAGCAGCACCTCGGCCACAACCGGGTGCGGACGGTGGCGATGGACACGACCGATGGTCTGTCGCGCGGCGTCCCGGTGCGCGACACCGGCGCGCCGATCAGCGTGCCGGTCGGCCAATCGTCGCTGGGGCGCATCTTCAACGTGCTGGGTGAACCGATCGACGGCAAAGGGCCGGTCGACAGCAAAGTAAAATACCCGATTCACCGCAAGGCGCCGTCGTTTGACGAGCAGTCGACCAAGACCGAAGTCTTCGAGACCGGCATCAAGGTGATTGACCTGATCGCGCCGTTCACCAAAGGCGGCAAGACCGGCGTGTTCGGCGGCGCTGGCGTGGGCAAGACGATCATCATCCAGGAGTTGATTCGCTCGATCGCGACCGAGCACGGCGGCTACTCCGTCTTCGCCGGCGTCGGCGAGCGCACCCGCGAGGGGACACAGCTCTACAGAGAAATGATCGAGTCGGGCGTCATCGACAAGACGGTGATGGTCTTCGGCCAGATGAACGAGCCGGCCGGCGTGCGCCTGCGCGTCGGACTGACCGGCCTGACGATGGCCGAGTACTTCCGCGACGAAGGCCGCGACGTGCTGCTGTTCATCGACAACATCTTCCGCTTCTCGATGTCCGGCTCGGAGGTGTCGGCGCTGCTCGGCCGCCTGCCCAGCGCGGTGGGCTATCAACCCACGCTCGGCAACGAGATGGGCGAGCTGCAGGAACGCATCACCTCGACCAAGCGCGGATCGATCACCTCGATGCAGGCGGTGTACGTCCCGGCTGACGACTATTCTGACCCGGCCCCGGTGGCGACCTTTGCCCACCTCGACGCGACGATCGCGCTGGAGCGCGCCATCGCTTCGCGCGGCATCTATCCGGCGGTCGATCCGCTCGGATCGACCTCGCGCATCCTCGACCCGCTGGTGGT
>JBOGUH010000028.1:0-5909 GCA_050695975.1 Anaerolineae bacterium | reverse complement strand
TCCGGCAGGTGGCCGGCGGCGTTCTTGAAGCCGCTGATTTGCGCTTTGAGCTCCGATCGCAATTCGTCGAGGTCGATGCGGATCGGGGCTTTGAGGATCGCCTCCTGCGTATGAAAGTGGCCGTGTTCGTCGATGAGCGAAGCGGCCCATTCGGGCGGCAACAGCGGCCGGCCGGCGGTGAAGGCGAGGTGGACGCCCAGCCCCAGGCGCGGGGCTTCGTCCACGGCGCGGGTCAGGTCGTGCGCCGCGCCAGGCATGCTCACCATCACTGTCGCGCTGGTGACGATGCCAGCGCGGTGGGCTTTGAGGATGCCCTCGCTGACTTTGTGTGTGCGACCAAAGTCATCGGCGTTGACGATCAGTTTCTTGGACATGCTCACCCTCCGTACTGCGTGCGACGTGTTCCGTTGCTTTAAACGGAACACATCCTACGCGTGTTCATCAATTCAGCATTCGCTTCAATACCTCCGGCCTGCTGGTTATAATCGCGTCGACGCCCACATCGATCATCCGGCGCATGCCGGCCTCTTCATTCACCGTCCAGGTGTTGACTTTCTGACCACGGGCATGGACTTTGCGCACGATATTCGCATCGATCATCGAGAAATATGGGTGGCGCGCGTCCAGGCCGGGGATGAGCCACGCGAGCAAGGCGCGGCGGAGGGTGAACCGGAGACCAGGTTTGGTGAGCAGGCCGCACACGATTTGCGGCGCGGCGCGTTTGACTTTACGCAGCGACAATGGGTTGAATGACGAGACCAGCGCCCGATCGACCAGGCCGCGCTCGACGATCAGATCGATCACTTTGAATTCGAGGCCATCGCCGCGGCTGGCGTAGTTGGTGAGTTCGACGTTGATCAGCAGCCGATCGCCGACAGCATCGATGACTTCTGCCAGTGTTGGGATGCGCTCGCCGGCGAACTGCCGGTCGAACTTCGATCCGGCGTCGAGGCGCTTGAGTTCGACTAGCGTCAGATCGGATACGCGACCCGATCCGTCGGTCGCCCGATCGACCGTCGCGTCGTGCATGATCATGACAGCGCCGTCGCGGCTGAGTTTTGCATCGAGTTCAATGCCATCGGCGCCCATCTCGGCGGCCCGGCGGAAGGCGGCAAGCGTGTTCTCCGGTGCGTAAGTCGATGCGCCGCGATGGGCCAGGTTGAGGGGGTGAGGGCGACTTTGCAAGAATGCGTTCATCGCGAGCAAGGGTATGAACCACGAAGGCACAAAGACACGCAGAAAACTTAGTGTCTTTGTGCCTTCGTGGTGAGAATCTTCTTGTGCTAGATGTCTATGAAGTACGCGTCGCACGCGCGGTCGATCAGGTCTTTGCTCAGCGTCGGCGGTGTGTTGAGGTAACGGGCAATGTCGACGAGTTGATCGATCAGGTCGCGCGGGTGGACGGCGCGCATCTTGCGGCGCGGCTTGATGTAGTATTCCTGGAGCAGGTAGGCTAGCGCCCGGTCGTCGTATGGCACACCTTTGGTCTGGCACACGCGCTTGAAGATCTCGCGATAGTCGTCGAACGACGGATCGCCGATCTCGATCTTGTGGCGGATGCGGCGCAGGAACGCCTCGTCGACCAAGTCCCTCGGGGCGAGATTGGTCGCTAACACAATCAGCACATCGAAAGGGATCTCGATCTTGCGGCCGGTGTGCAGCGTGAGATAGTCGTGGCGCTTCTCCAGCGGCAGGATCCAACGATTGAGCAGGTCGCGCGGGCGAACCTGCTGGCGGCC
The DNA here is from genome assembly GCA_050695975.1 of Anaerolineae bacterium. Taxonomy (GTDB): domain Bacteria; phylum Chloroflexota; class Anaerolineae; order Fen-1058; family Fen-1058; genus DASSFZ01. The sequence continues at coordinate 4,170 of JBOGUH010000028.1, read as the reverse complement.
GAAGTCGTCGATCAGGAACATGCCGCCGTTGGCCTTCATCTGGAACGGCGCTTCGTAGTACTTGTTAACCTCGTCCCATACCAGGTCGAGCGTCTCCAACGTGAGCTCGCCGCCGACGATGATCACCGGCCGGCGGATGCGCGCCCAGCGCGGATCGACGTTGCGGCTGCGCAGCTGCCCGGTGGCGTCCCCGGCGCGCTGGTGGTTGACGCTGTCGTACACTTTGATGACCTGCCCGTCGACCTCGATCGCATAAGGCACGTAGATATTCTCGGTCAGCACCATGCGCCCAATCGATTCCGCGATAGCCGTCTTGCCGTTGCCGGGCGGGCCGTACAGGAAGATCGATTTGCTGGAGTTGACCGCCGGGCCGACCTGGCCGAAAGTGCGTTCGTTGAGCACCAGATGGGCCAGGCCCTGGCGCATCGTGCGCTGGTGGACGGCGAAGTCCTCGAGCGACTGGCGCGCCATCGCTTTCTGGTAGACCTCTAGCGTCACCGGCGCGGCGCCGGCGTAATGGCTGCGGTCGAGCGCCTCGCGCGCCTTTTCGCGTCCCTTGAGCGTGATCGCGTACTGGTAGGCCTGCTCGCCGAAACCGCCCTGGCCTTTGACCTCGGTGAGCTGCTCGCGCTTGAGAAATTCGAGCGCCTGGTCGACGATGCCGTTGAAGGGCAGGCGGACGCGGTCGGCAATCTGCGAGCCGGACAGGTAGCCTTCGAAGTACATGACCTTTAGAATGAGGTCGGACAAGAAACCCATGTTCAAGCCGGACTCTTCGAGCGAGCGGGGCATCGGCGGCTCGAAGGACGGCTTGGCGGCCTGTTGTGCGGGCGCAGATTGCGGTTGTGCCATCAATTCCTCCTGCCTGTCATCGATCGAGTGGGTGTTACGCCATCAGGTCCAGATGAATGTGCGAGGTTGCGGTTACCCAGTGTGAGTTGCAAGTCGAAGCGATTATACACCAGATACCAGGAAAATAATCGTTGACAACTGCATCGACTTGGGGTAAACTTTCTGCACATATGTTCTGTTAGTGAGCGTCCAATCCAGTCAAGGAGGAAACCATGTATCACCAGATCGTCATCGTCGGAAACTTGGGACGCGATCCTGAAATGCGATACACCCCAAGCGGCACCCCGGTTACCAGCTTCAACGTTGCCACCAATCGCAAGTACACCGGCAGCGACGGGCAGCAGGTCAAGGAAACGACCTGGTTCCGCGTGAGCGTCTTCGGCAAACAGGCCGAAGCCTGCGCCACGTACCTCAAGAAGGGTTCCGCAGCCCTGGTCGAAGGGCGGCTCAATCCCGATCCGCAGAGCGGCGGTCCAAAAACCTTCCAACGGCAGGACGGCTCGACCGGCGCCTCGTTCGAGGTGCATGCCAACACGGTCCGCTTTCTGAGCGGCCGCGGCGAGGGTGGCGCGCCGATGGCGGAGAGCGCGGACGACTCCGCCGGCAGCGTCGAAGACATCCCCTTCTAAACCCGATCCGATGCACTCACGACACAGCAGCCGTCTGCGGCTTCCTGCGGACGGCTCGTTGTGTTGACTGGAGGCTCGCATGACTCAACCGCCTGCCGGGTCCCCAATGCAGATTAACATCGAAGTTCCGGCCGACCTCGAAGCGATCTACTCCAACTTCGCCCTGATCACCTTCTCGCCGTCCGAGGTGATCGTCGATTTTGCTCGCGTCCTGCCCAACACACCCAAGTCCAAAGTCCACGTGCGCATCTTGATGACGCCGATGCACGCCAAACTTCTGCTCAACGCGCTGTCCGACAGCATCCGGAAGTACGAGGCGCAGTTTGGCGAGATCAAAATCCCGGCTGGCGGGGGCGATCTGGCCCAGCAGTTCTTCAAGCAAGTCAAGCCGACGGAATAATGCACAATGGTCAACGAGCCATGTTCACTGAAGAACGGTTGGTGAGTTGTGGACAATCTTGATTCGATCATTGAGGGTATCCGCGCCGCGCTCGACGTGAAGAACGCGGCCCGCGACGCGACGCTGGCGCGTTCGCGCGAATTGATCCGGCTGTGTTCGCTGTCGATTCGCGCGACGCACCGCGAAGAGTTCGAGGAGGCTGAGCAGCTGCTGAAGGCAGCGCGCAGCGCCGCCGATCAGATGAAGACGGCCATCGTCGATCACCCCGATCTGTACCATACCGGCTACACACAGGACGCGCTTAAAGAAGTGGTCGAAGCGACGGCGGTGTACGCGGTCGTGCGCGGCCGCCCGCTGCCGACTCCCGACGAAATAGGCGTCGATGAAGCCGCGTATCTGAACGGCCTGGCCGAAGCGGCGAGCGAACTGCGCCGCCGCGCCCTCGACGTGATCCGCCAGGACCGCACCACCGAAGCCGAGCGCCTGCTCACGGCGATGGACGATATCTACGGCGTGCTGGTCACGATGGACTTTCCGGATGCGATCACCGGCGGCCTGCGCCGCACCACCGACGTGTTGCGCGGCGTGCTCGAGCGCACCCGCGGCGATCTGACGACGACCCTCCAACAAGAGAAGCTGAAGAAGGCGCTGCAAGATTTCGAAGTGAGGAAGATGAGGGATGAGGGATGAAGGTCGTTTGTTCGTCCTTCTGCATTCATCATTCATCATTCCGCATTCGCTATGTCTGAACGCATCATCCGCGCCAGCGAAATTAACCAGTACGTGTATTGCGCCAAAGCCTGGTGGCTCGGCGCGATCGAAGGCGTGAAGCCGACGAACATCCGCGAACTGGAGTCGGGCAGCCTGGCGCACGCGCGTCACGGCCGCACGGTCATCGTCGCCGGCTGGGCGCAGCGCGCAGCGATTGGGTTTCTGTTGATCGGCGCGGTATTTGCGATCATCTGGTTCGCCGGAGAGGTGGGGTGAGCAGAACTTCGCGATACGAGACGGGCGCACTGTCCGAATGCAGTGTGTGCTCCACGTCGCATCCTCCGACTGCGTGTCACGAACCCCTGTGAAAAGCAGGCAGGGCAGGCAGATGCGCCGCTCAGATGAAAATACTGTCCCAGCGGGCCGGGCTCCTTGCGAAGCACCCCGTAGCGACAGCGGAGTGGGCACGCCCGGCTGATCCGGCGGCGTGTCCCACGGGGAGGCTGCGCAGGGAGCCGCCTCCGCTGACTCATTTTCATGCTGGGTGCTGTCCGCAGGACATGACGACTCCGCTCAGGATGCTTGCGCAGTGATCCAATGATCGGCTTTCTGGCGATCCTCTTCATTATCATCGGCCTGATCGCGCTGACCTGGGGTCGGGCGGCGCAGACAGCATCGGGCCTGCCGAGCGGTATGGTGATCTATAGCGACGCACGCGCCTGGGGACCGGTCGAAAAGCCGTTGTTCTCATCGGCCTATCGGCTCGTCGGCAAACCCGATTACTTGGTGAAGGAAGGCCGCGCCGTGGTGCCGGTCGAAGTGAAAGCGTCTGACGCGCCGAGCGGCGGGCCGCGTGATGGACACGTGCTGCAGCTCGCGGCTTACTGCCTGCTGGTAGAAGAAACGACCGGTCGGCGTCCGGCGCATGGGATCATCAAGTACGCCGATAAAGCCTTTTCGATAGAGAACAGCGACGCACTGCGCTCAACGCTGCTCGATCTGCTCGACGAGATGCGCCAGGCCGTGAGCGTGGGCGGGGCCGGGCGATCGCATTCCGATGCGCGCCGCTGCGTCAACTGCGGCTATCGCTACGCGTGCGATGAGCGCCTGGCCTGAAACAGGTTATAATCCGTGTGAATGCGTTACAGGTGTTACCCACGTGACTTCGATGAATACCGGCGTGCGCTACGCGCCGCCTGAACGAGTGATGGTGCTGCACACGCCACTGCTGAGCGCGTCGACACCCCTGGCTGCCCGGATCGCGGAACAGTTGAGGGAGTGGCAGGTCGAGACCCGGATAGGATCGGTCGAAGCGGACGATGTCGATCGGCAGCTGGCCGATATCGATATGCTGATCGCGCTGGGCGGCGACGGGACGATGCTGCGCGCCGGTTGCCTGACTGCGCCGCACGGTGTTCCGGTGCTGGGTGTGAACCTGGGCCGATTGGGCTTCCTGGCTGAGGTCCAGCCCGAGGAATGGCCCGACGCGCTGGCGCGGGTGATGGCTTGCGAATACTGGTTGGAGCAGCGCATGATGCTGCGCGCCGTGGTCGAGCGTGACGGCGCTCTGCTCAGCAC
>JBOGUH010000027.1:0-3550 GCA_050695975.1 Anaerolineae bacterium | reverse complement strand
CTCGTAGCGAAGTGGAGAGGGTTCAAGGTGCGTCGCACGTTCCTCAGGAGATGGGGGATACCATTTTGATCCTGGCTGTGCTATAATTTCCTGCACGATTCCGAACATCCGTTTTATTGGGTTCGATCATGGCAAAGGCATCGACAAAAGGCAAGTCTGGAAACGGCAAAGGAAAAGGCAAAAGCAACAAAAAGGCGCCCGCTGGGCCGCTGATCCGGCTGACGCTGGATCAGAAGCTCGACATCCTCGGCTTGCTGCTCGTCGCCGTCGGGGCGGTGACGGCGCTGAGCTTTTTGTCGCCGAGTCAGGGCAACTTGACCGGCGCGTGGCTGCGCTTCCTGCGCGAGACGTTCGGTTTCGGCGTATTCATCGTTCCGCTGGCGCTCGGCGCAGCCGGGTTGTGGCTGCTGCTCCGCTCCTTCGAGCGCACGCCACGGCCCAAGGCGGCGCAGCTGATCGGTTTCGCGCTGACGTTTGCGGTCGCGCTGGCGTCGCTCAGCTGGGCGGATGGTGCGCTGGGTCGAGCCGAGGGCTGGGGCGGCGCGCTCGGCGGCTGGTTCTCGCGGCTGATTGCCAGCGCCGTCGGCGACTTTGGCGGCGTGATCGTGCTGATCGTGTGGTGGCTGTTGGCGATCGTGTTCCTCTTCGATATTTCACCCAGCGAGATGGCGACCTGGCTGGCGCGCACGATCCGATCGCTGCGCGGCGAATCGGCAGCCGGCTACACGATCAATCAACCGCTGAAGAATGGCTCGGCTCGATCGGCTGCGCCGAAGGTGATCGGCGGCTCGTCCGAATCGCCGTCGATGCTCCCGCCGCGCCCGGACGAGCCTGTGCGCAAATCGGCTCCCATGGCGCGCCCTGTCTCGCCTGAGCCCGCGGCGGCGCCCTGGCCAGCGCCTGAGAAGCCGAAACAACCTGAAGGCGAAGAAGCCACCGGCCCGCTTTTCCCGCGCATCATCGGCGGTAGCCAGGCCTGGCAATTGCCGAACGTTGCCGCCATTTTTGAAATCGGCAGCGAAGCAGCGATTGGCGAAGAGGACATCCGCCTCAAGGTCAACGTCATCGAAGACACGCTGCGCTCGTTCGGCGTGGAAGGCAAGGTGGTCGAAGTCAATCGCGGGCCAGCCATCACCCAGTTCGGCATGGAGCCGGGCTTCATCAATCGCGCCGGCAAGCTAACCAAAGTCAAAGTCAGCAAGATCAGCGCGCTGGCCGACGATCTGGCGCTGGCGCTGGCGGCTAAAACCATCCGTATCGAAGCGCCGGTGCCCGGCCGCAACATCGTGGGCATCGAAGTTCCCAACGGCGAGACCTCGCTGGTTTCTCTGCGCGATGTGATCGAGAGCGACGCATTCCAGAAAATCAGTTCGCCGCTGCGCTTCGCGCTGGGTCAGGACGTGTCCGGCCAGGCGATCGCAGCCGACCTGGCGATGATGCCGCACCTGCTGATCGCCGGCACTACCGGGTCGGGCAAGAGCGTGTGTGTCAACGCCATCATCGCCTGCCTGCTCGCCTTCAACACACCCGACGATCTGAAGCTGCTGATGGTCGATCCCAAGCGCGTCGAGCTGACGTTGTACAACGGCATGCCGCACCTGATCGCGCCGGTCGTCGTCGACCTGGAGCGCGTCATCGGCGTGCTCAAGTGGGTGACGAACGAGATGGACAGCCGCTACAAGCGATTCGCCAAGGCCGGCGCGCGCAACATCGTCGATTTCAATGCGCGCTTGACCCAGGACAGCAGCGAAGAGCGGATGCCGTATATCGTGCTGGTGATCGACGAGCTGGCCGATTTGATGATCATGGCGCCCGACGAGACGGAGAAGATGATCTGCCGCCTGGCGCAAATGGCGCGCGCTACCGGCATCCACCTGATCATCTCGACACAGCGACCCAGCGTCGACGTGGTGACCGGCTTGATCAAGGCCAACTTCCCGGCGCGCATTTCGTTTGCCGTTGCATCCAGCATCGACTCGCGGGTGATCATCGATACGGCCGGCGCGGAGCGACTCTTGGGTCGCGGCGACATGCTGTTCATCTCGCCCGATTCCGGCGCGCCGCTGCGCGTGCAGGGCTGCTTCGTGTCGGACGTCGAGGTGCATAACCTGGTTCGCTATTGGAAGGGCGTGCGCGGCGTGGAAACGACGCTCGCGGAGCGCGTGCCAGGCGGCGCGCTGCCGGCGCACCAGGCGCCGCTGTGGGAGGATTTGGCGATCGATGAGCGCAGCGGCGAGACGATGCCGGAAGACGATCTTCTCGAACGGGCGATCGAAGTCGTCCGCTTGCAGCGGCGGGCCAGCATCTCGCTGCTGCAGCGCCGCCTGCGCATCGGCTACACGCGCGCGGCGCGCCTGATCGATTTGATGGAAGAAAAGGGCATCGTCAGTCGTGCCGAGGAGGGCAGCCGCTGGCGCGAAGTGCTGGTCGATACGCCGCGATAAGTTCAGAAGCACGACGCGGATTTCTCACGGATTGCACGGACGGTGCGCGTCCGTGTATTCGTGTCCAGAATCCGTGTCGTGCTATGCTTGCCTGAGCCACACTTTTGCACTATAATCCCCCTCGAATCCCCGCTATAGCACGTTTCGTTTCCGCCAAACAATCATAAATTCTCGCGAGAGGAGGTGGTCTTTCGGAACAACGCTTTCGGCAGTTTCCAGTGGATCACATCCCATTTTCACCAATGAGTTTCTCTAAGGAGGAGAAATCCCATGCGTAAGCTGTTTCCCGCGATTACGATGTTGCTGCTGTTGTCGCTGATCGTGTCGGCGTGCCAGCAGCCACCAGCGCCGACGACCGCTCCCACACAGCCGCCTGCCCCGGCGACTGAGCCTCCCGCACCGGCTGCGGCGGGCAAGGTATGTGAAGTGACGGACACGGGGGGTGTGGACGACAAGTCGTTCAACCAGACGGCATACAAGGGCGTGCAGGACGCCGGGGCGATGCTGGGCTGGGAAGGCGCGGTGCTGGAGTCGCAGCAGCAGACCGATTACGAGACGAACATCAACGAGTTCTTGCAGTCGGGCTGCGACCTGATCGTGACGGTGGGCTTCCTGCTGGGCGATGCGACCTCGGCGGCGGCCAAGGCTAATCCGGATCAGAATTTCCAGATTCTGGACTTCGCGTATGAGGAGCCGCATGACAACGTGTGGCAGCAAGTGTACGCGACGGACCAGGGTGCGTTCCTGGCGGGCTACGTGGCAGCCTCGGTGACGAAGACGGGCAAGGTCGGCACGTTTGGCGGCATCAACATCCCGCCCGTCACCGACTTCATGGACGGCTTCGCGCTGGGCGTGGCCTACTACAACCAGGAGAACGACGCGAACGTCGAAGTGCTCGGCTGGAGCACCGCCGCCAACGACGGTTTGTTCACGGGCGACTTTTCGGATCAGGACAAGGGTCGGCAGACGGCCGAGAGCCTGATGGACGAGGGCGCCGACATCATCCTGCCGGTGGCCGGGCCAGTCGGGCTGGGCGCGGCGGCGGCGGTGCAGGACCGCGGCAACGCCTACCTCATCGGCGTAGACACCGACTGGACGGTGAGCGC
>JBOGUH010000026.1:0-3413 GCA_050695975.1 Anaerolineae bacterium | reverse complement strand
CGCGCTGCGCCTCGCGTGTGGTTGGGCAACGCCTCGCCGCGCGCGAGGGCGTCAGCGCGATCTAGTGAAAGATAAGCGCTGAGAGCGTCCACAACGACCTCAGCCTGATGTGAACAAGTCACCATCTGCGACAACCAAGGCGTCCAATAGCCTGAGCGTGAGCGCTTTGACGCCCTCCCCTGGCCCCTCCCCCGCCGGGCCGACGCACGCCGGGCAGCCGTTCTCGCATTTACAAGCGGCGACCAGATCGCGCGCGGCCTTCAATAGATCAGCGTGCAGCTCAAAGCACTCCTGGCTCAAGCCGATGCCGCCCGGCGCCCGATCGAATATCGTGATCGTCGGCGCGCTTCGCGCGGCAAACGACGAGCGGCTCTCGGCCAGCACGTCGATGTCGCGCGGATCGCACATCAGGAACAGCGGCGCGATCTGGCGCATCACCTGGCCCAGGCCGCTCAACGCCCCGCGCACGCCGCGCGCCGCCTCGGCGCGGCGATGACACGCAGGACACAGTGTGATCAAATTCTCCAGCGCGTTCGCCTGCTTGTAGTTTTCGTTTTGGCCGCGCACGTAACTGAACTCACGGAACGGGCGGATGTGATGGACATCGTGGTGTCGTACGCGTTCTGCAGTTCCGCACTGCCGGCAGCGATACTCGTCGCGCTGGCGCGCCGCTTCGCGCTGCTCGTCCCAGTTCGGACCGTAATCGTTCGGCGCGAAGATCACCCCTTCGGCGATCAGCCGATCTGCCAAAGCCGGTTCGATGCAGAACCAATACGCCGTCGTCTGCACTTGCTGCTCGGGCAAGTCGATTTCGCCCCAGCCAAGCGTTTCGTGCGTGTATAGCTTGATCTTGCGGAAGCTGACAGTCTGCGTGGTGACCATCACCTCGCCCTGACTCTTGATCGTCGGCCCGGCCTCTGCTCGTTCGAACTCCTCTAGCACCTGCACATCGACCGTTCCACTCGCGTCGGTGTAATAATCGACGCTCGCCGGTCGCACGAACGCTTGCCCGTTCTCCCAATCCAATCGCTCAACCTGATACTGCTGACCTTCGTGCATGTAGATCGCGCCTTCGTAGACCAGGACCGGCGCGGTGCCCCGATCGATCTGCCCGATTGATCGCGCGCGTCCCTCGCTGTGATCGAGAATCACGATCGTGTCTGCCGTTCCCGTCCGCAAAGAGATTCCCTGAGCCGGGTAAGAATCCGACATCCAGAAGTATCTCTCTGGCGCTAACTCGCTGACCCGTTGACTCGCCTTTTCACGATGCAGAATCCCTTCTTCCACTAACGCATCCAGCAGCTCGCCCGTCTGCTCGAAGCGTCCGAACTGCTCGTCTGCGTCGAAGGGCAGCTCGAACGAGGCGCACTTGAGATGGTTGGTCAGGATGATCAGGTTGTCCGGGGCGATCAGGCCGTGCTCGGGGCTGCGCTCGAAGAAGTAGCGCGGATGAGTAATGAGAAACTGGTCAAGGGGCGCGGCGCTGGCGACGAGGATCGCCGCCGAAGTATCGGCTCGCCGGCCGGCGCGGCCGGCCTGCTGCAGCGCCGAGGCGATTGTGCCTGGGTAGCCGGCCAGGATCGCCGCATCGAGCTGGCCGATGTCGATGCCCAGCTCCAGCGCGTTGGTCGCCACCACGCCGCGCGCCGATCCATCGCGCAGCGCCTTCTCGATCGCGCGGCGCTCTTCGGCCAGATAGCCACCGCGATAGCCGTGGATCGCATTCGGATCGCCACCTTGCGACGCAACCGCATCGCGCACGTAGGTGAGCAAGACCTCGGTCGTGAGTCGGGCGCGGGCAAAGGCGATCGTCTGCACGTCTGCGAGCAGAAACCGCGCCGCGATGTCGCGCGCTTCGAGCAGCGACGATCGGCGCGTGCCAAGCGCCGGATCGATCAGCGGCGGGTTGTACAGGATGAAGTGCTTCTCGCCGCGCGGCGCCCCGTCGTCGTCGATCAGCGTGACACGCTCTTCGATCAGACGTTCGGCGAGCTGGACCGGATTGGCGATCGTCGCCGATGCCAATACGAACTGCGGGCGCGACCCATAGAAGCGGCAGATGCGCTTGAGCCGGCGCAGCACGTTGGCGAAGTGGCTGCCGAACACGCCGCGATAAGCGTGCAGTTCGTCGATCACCACGTAGCGCAGCGACTCGAACAGCGACGCCCAGCGCGTGTGATGCGGCAGGATGCCGGTGTGCAGCATGTCGGGGTTGGTGATGATCATCCCGCCGGCCTCGCGAGCCGAGCGACGTTGATCGCGCGGCGTGTCGCCATCGTAAGCGCGGGCAGAGATGTTCGCGCTAAGAGCGGTAATTAGAGATTGGAGATTGGTAATTTGGTCGTGCGCCAGTGCCTTTGTCGGAAAGAGATACAGCGCGGTGGCGGCCGGCTCGCGCAGGAGTGTGTTCAGCACGGGCAGGTTGTAGCACAGTGTCTTGCCCGATGCGGTGGCGGTGACGACGACAGGGTTCTCTCCGCGCAGCGCCGATTCGACCGCTGCGACCTGGTGCATGTAGAGTTGATCGATACCACGCGTACGCAGCGCGTCGATCAGGCGCGGATCAAGCGCAGACGGCGTGGGCGCATACCGGGATGCGCGCGCCGGGAGGCGCTCCCAGGCGGCGACGTTGCGCATGAAGGCGCGGTCGGCGCGGAGTTGATCGAGGGCGTGGGTGACGGGCATCGCTGTAGATTATACCTAATCCCGATGCCCGTTGCTTTAAGATTAAGACTTTGGTTCAGGTTTGACTCGCTTCACTGCGATGAGCATCAGGCCTAAGTCGCGCCTTGGCAAGCAGACTGTAATCTTATATTCCACATTCCGCCTCAATGCGGAGTGTCGCCCAACCGAGCGTTGCCGTCGGCCGGATGGCCGAGCACCGCCCGCAGTCGGGGAAGGGACGCGATCACGAGACCCGCACCGACCAGGGTGATGAGCAAGCTGATCTCTGAGGATAGGTCTTAACGCTGCCGGCGTCAGCAAGCCGGTGGCGTGGATTGGCAGCGTAATCACACCGCGGGAACCTGTTGCCGGCGAGCGATGTATCCAAAGTGAAAATACAAGGCGCCGCGAGGATACCCAGTCCTAAGATGGCCCAAGTAAAGCCGCATTATGGCGGATAGGCACTTACTTCGCCACTTGCCGAATCGATCCTTCCACGGTAACATCGCGCTTGCCCACCGAACCATATGAACCCGGCGGGCGATGCGTGCGCCGAATTGCCCACGCGGGACTCCGCCTCCAGACGGATGACACTTCGCACGAGTCAGGTTATCCTCGACAACCGTATAGACCAGTCAAGGGACTGTCTGCATGGAACAACCTAACAACTCCGAACAACCTCTCATCCATGTCGACGATGTCGTCAAAACCTATCCCACCGGCGCGGGCGAAGTGACCGTGCTGCGCGG
>JBOGUH010000025.1:0-9763 GCA_050695975.1 Anaerolineae bacterium | reverse complement strand
CGTAGAGCCGCTCTGCTTGAATTGGCGTGTATTTTTGGATTTGTGTCATGAGATGGTATGGTGGTATGATGTTTATACCATATCATCATTCTGTATGTCAAGGTGAATTTGAAAGTGGAACCTTGTCGCGGAAGCAGGGGTCAAACTGATGCCTTCTTGGATCAGCTAGAGCGATCGGCAGTGTGGTAACATAAAAAAAGCCCTGATTTCACAGGGCTTCTGAGGCGACGGCGGGATTTGAACCCGCGCATGAGGGTTTTGCAGACCCTTGCCTTACCACTTGGCGACGTCGCCGAAATGAACGGCTGATGGCTCCGTGCGCGATCCATCAGCCGTTGCAGAGCGGGAGACGGGATTTGAACCCGCGACCCTCTCCTTGGCAAGGAGATGCTCTACCGCTGAGCCACTCCCGCAAATGCGTTGCTGGTTGCTCTTGGGAGGCCGATTGCGCTTGACCTACCTGCCTCGTGCTTCACAGCCAGCCACCAGTGCCGAGACCCAGGATCGAACTGGGGACACCGCGATTTTCAGTCGCGTGCTCTACCAACTGAGCTATCTCGGCGGTAGGCGATGGGTATTGTAGCCGAACCGATAGGGCTTGTCAAGGCACATCGCCCATGCTATGCTGTGCGCGGCGTGGGGGTGGTTGGAGCCCGGTGGCTTCCTTGGTCTTCAAAACCAGTGGCCGGTCGCGCCGAGCGAGCGGCGGTGGGTTCGACTCCCATCCATCCCCGTAAAAAAGGATGAAGGCGGAGCGCTACGCGTGAAGGCAGAAGGCAGTGGACGGTTCGTTCTCAGGTCGGCTGCTCTCCGCTTCGATTTCAATCCGAGCACCGGCCGATTTTCGATCGGCCACCCCGATGCATCTCCTGTCATTCAAGACGCGTCCGCCCAGGCCCGATTCGACACCGGCGCGATCTCGACCGCCGAACTGCGAATCAATCACGTGGAGCCACAGCCTATCGAGGACGCTCACGGCAGGGGCACTCAACTCATCATCGATTTTCAACCCAAGGCCGGTATTCACCTCACGCTCCATGCTGGTGTGTACCTGTCGCATTCCTTTCTCTCACTGCGCTTAATCTCCCATAACCAATCTCCCCATACACGCCGCGCACATCAGCTAGTTCCCTTACACGCTGCACCCGGCGAGGGCGGCGCGATCCGGTTCGGCGACACGCCCGCTCCGTTGTCGTTCTTCAAAAACGGCTACCAATCCTGGTCGTACACCGGCGTTCGACGCGCCGATCAGCGCGACGTCGACACGCGGCTGGGTCACTTCACTCGTCCGCTTCAGTTCAACCCAACCACGCCGATCTCGCGCCGGCGTGGCGAGTTCTGCGGGGAGATGTTCGGCGCGCTGATCGACCACGAGACGCGTACCGCGATCGTCGCCGGGCAGATTGGGGCGGCCGAGCAATTTGCGCAGATCGGCGTGGATACGCGTCGGGGCCGGGCTGCGCTCAGCCTGACCTGTGATCTCGATGGCGTGCCATTCGCGCCGGGACAGTCGATCACATCGGAAGAGATGTTCATTCAGTTAATCGACCTTCCGGTCGATGATCCGTTTGCCGACTACTTTAACGCCGTCGCCCGGCAGATGAAACCCCGACGGCCCGCGTTAAATCCCAATGCCGGTTGGTGTTCGTGGTATGACTACTTCTCTCGCGTTCGTGAAGACGACGTGATCGCCAACCTCAATACGGCCGGCGATTGGCGCAGCCTTATCCCGATCGATTTGATTCAGATCGACGACGGCTACCAGACGAAGACCGGCGACTGGCTGTCGATCAACGCCAAGTTCCCGCACGGGATGAAATGGCTGGCCGACCAGATTCGCGAAGCAGGCCATACGCCCGGTGTGTGGTTGGCGCCGTTTATCGCCGTGCGATCATCGCAAGTGGCAACCCAGCACCCCGACTGGCTGATCCACGGCGAGCGCGGCCACCCAACGCTCATCGGCAAAGGCTGGAACGAGGATAACTACGGGCTGGACGTGACGCATCCCGGCGCGCGAGACTACGTCCGCCGCGTAATCGAAACCGCCGTGCGGGATTGGGGCTATCCTTACCTGAAGCTCGATTTTCTGTACGCCGCCGCGTCTCCCGGCTTGCGCCACGATCCCACTTTCACTCGCGCGCAGGCGCTGCGACGTGGCCTCGAATTGATCCGTGAAGCGGCCGGCGAGGATGTGTTCTTGCTTGGCTGCGGCTGCCCGCTCGGCCCGGCGATCGGCATCGTCGATGGGATGCGCATCGGGCCGGACATCGCGCCCGAACCCGAGCCAACCTGGATCCCTCGATACAAAGGCATCACGCCTATCTTCAAGCACGAAGCGGGCTTCCCGGCGGGACGCAATGCCGCGCGCAACGTTCTGAATCGCAGTGGCCTTCATCAAAAGTGGTGGCTGAACGATCCCGACTGCCTGATCGTCCGCGAGGCGCGGCATATGAACGAGATCGAAGTCCGCTCGTGGGCCAGCCTTGTCGGGTTATCGGGCGGGTTGATCGTTCTCAGCGATGATCTCCCCTCACTACCTCCACACCGGCGGCGCTACATCGCGCCACTATTGCCCATCCTGAACCACAATGCCTTCCCACTCGATCTGTTCGAGCGCGAAATGCCGGAACTGTGCGTGCTGCGCCAAGATCACGATTGGGGATCGGGTGTCGTCGCCGGCGCATTCAACTGGGGCGATCGACCGCGCCGCAAGCTGATCGACCTTGCGCAACTCGACCTCGACCCATTCCAAGCGCACCACGCCTTCGAGTTCTGGTCGGGCGAGTACCGGCGCGTCGAGAACGGCCAGATCGATCTGGGCGAGTTGCCCGCGCACGGCTGCGCCGTCGTCGCCGTTCGGCCTGTCCTCGATCGACCGCATCTCGTCGCGACGACATTCCACCTGACGATGGGCGGAGAAATCGAGTTATTTGAGATTAGAGATTTGAGATTAGTAATTGGGGTAGAGTTGAAACGGCGTGCGATGGGGGAAATCTGGCTTTCCGGATGTGGGAAACCGAAAGCGCGAGTCAAAGAGCAACACATTTCCGCAGTTCAACGTGCAGCCCAGGTGTGGGCTTTATCACTTGAAGTCGACCACGCTGCGCACATTGAAGCGCTCACGCAGGATAAACCCTGATGGCTGAGGACCGCCTCCAATCTCCAATCCTTCGACCCTTCGGCTGCGCTCAGGGCAGGCTTCGCTCAGGACAGGCCTCCAGTCTCTAATCTCCAACTCAGTCGTGCCCCAATACAGGATGCGGCTGATAGGGTTCTTCCAAGTACTGGCGTTCTTCTTCTGAAAGTCCGATCTCCAGCGCAGCCACCGCCTCTTCCAAATGCGGCATCTTGCTCGCGCCGATGATCGGCGCTGCCACACCCGGCTGATGCAACAGCCAGGCCAGCGCGATTTGAGCGGGCGTCACGCCTCTGCGCCCAGCCAGCTCGACCACGCGATCCACCACCTGATAATCCGACTCTTGATAATACATGCTGTGGGCGAAGTCGTCGGTCTCGGCGCGCGTCGTGTCGCCGTGGCTGGCTCGGCGCCGGCTGCCTGTCAAAAAGCCACGCGCCAACGGACTCCACGGAATCACGCCAATGCCTTCGGCGCGGCACAACGACAGCATCTCCCGTTCTTCCTCGCGATAGACGAGGTTGTAGTGATTCTGCATCGAGACGAAGCGTGTCCAGCCGTGTTGATCAGCCGCATACAGCATTTGCGCAAACTGCCAGGCGTACATGCTGGACGCGCCGAGATACCTGACCTTGCCGGCTCTCACCACATCGTGCAGCGCCTCCAGCGTTTCTTCGATCGGCGTGTCGCTATCGTAGCGATGAATCTGATACAGGTCCACGTAGTCTGTGCCCAATCGCTTCAGCGAAGCGTCGATCGCGTCCAGGATATGCTTGCGCGACAGGCCGCGCTGGTTGGGCGCGTCGCCCATCGGGAAGAAGACTTTGGTGGCGATGACGACCTCCTCGCGCCGGGCGAAATCGCGCAGCGCGCGGCCGAGTATCTCTTCGCTCAGGCCGCGCGAATACATGTCGGCCGTGTCGAAGAAGTTGATACCCAGCTCCAGGGCGCGCTTGATGAACGGGCGGCTGTCCGATTCCGGCAGCACCCACTTGCGCCACTCGGTCGTGCCGTAGGTCATCGTGCCCAGACAGATACGGGAGACTATGAGGCCGGTGCGGCCGAGATTTACGTATTCCACACAGTTGCTCCTGCTTCAGAACCCTCGCAACGGATATATGAGACTCCCATGTCGACCATCCGTTTACGGGAGCACCCCTGCTGCGCGACCGCCGCCCCTGCGGGGCGAGGGCAGGTGGCAGGCTGCAGCGCATGTGTCCGTTGCCTTAATCCCACCATCGATCATTGCGGCGGCGCGACCGGAAGATATCGTCGGCAGTCGGGATCCGCATATCATCGCGGCCCGCTCGACCGGGCCGGCCAGCGGCGAACACTCGAATCAACAGCCAACCTGCCGCAAAGCCGCCGATATGGGCGAAATACGCGACGCCACCTTGCGCTGCAAAGTTTCCCAGCTGAAGGACACCGGCAAAGACCTGCAAGACGATCCACCAACCCAACAACCACACGGCAGACACTTCGACGACGCGCACAAAGAACCAGAGCAAAATGAGCGTTTGCACGCGAGCGTTCGGAAAAAGCACGATGTATGCGCCGAGCACGCCGGCGATCGCCCCACTCGCGCCGATATTCGGAATCGTCGAACCGGGGTCGATGGCGATCTGTGCGCCGCTGGCCAGGAAGCCGGTGACGAAGTAGAACAGCAGGAAACGCAGGATCCCCAGCCGGTCTTCGATGTTGTTGCCGAAGATCCACAGGTACAGCATATTGCTGCCGATGTGCAGCACGTCGCCGTGCAGAAACATCGACGTGACCAGGGTGTAGCCGAAAGCGTTGAAATCGCCAACCACGTCCGCCGGCGTCAGGCCGAATTGGAAGATGAATCGTTCCGTCGCCCGCTCGGGCAACGACAACTGGTACAAAAATACGATGACGTTGATCGCGATCAAAACGACCGTCGCCACGGGAATGCGGTGGGTGGGATTGATGTCACGCAGTGGGATCATGGGACTCCTTACGCATCAGGTTGTATAATCGTGCGCATGAGCGAAACACCTGCGGTCACGCCCGTCGCGCCGGGCATCGACACCGGCCTCGAATTCGTCTATGACGAGCAGGCCGAGTACGACCCGCCTCACGAGGTCATCGTCCACAATGACGACGTGACACCGTTCGACTTCGTCACGGGAGTGCTCCAGGCGATCTTCGAACTACTGCCGGCCGAGGCATACCGTGTAACGCTGACCGCCCACCAGCGCGGCCAGGCGCACGTCGCCACACTGCCGATCGAGGACGCCAAGTACCGCGTGTATCGCGCCCACCGTCTGGCCCGTGCGATGGACTATCCCCTCTCGTTCAGCATTCAGCCCGCTTAGTACTACTTTGTCACTTTGATACAATTGGCCTGTCATGCTGAGGCGCACAGCGCCGAAGCATCTCGTTTTGGGCCGATGGGCGCAGACATTCTTCGCCTGCGCTGCGCTTCGGCTCAGAATGACAGTTCCGAAATGGCGATCTGACAAAGTAGTATTAGGGAGAAGACTTCGGAAGTCTTTGAGTGTGATCTCGCAGGCAAAGGTCCTGATAGTCAGAATAGTTCGGCTGGCGAGGCTACTGTCGGAGACTTCCGAAGCCTCCCGTCGATCTGCGGCGCACGATCGCGTCCGTCATACGCGCCACGCGCGCTATCACCGCCACGTCGTGCACACGGACGATATCCGCGCCGCGCGCAATCGCGATCGCCACCGCCGCGGCCGTGCCTTCCACGCGCTGATCGGGAGCCGCGTCCAAAGTATATCCGATAAACGATTTGCGTGACGGCCCGACCAGGATCGGTTTGCCCAACGCTTTGAGCGCATCGGTTCGGTCGATCAGCTCCAGGTTTTGCTCGATGGTCTTGCCGAACCCGATCCCCGGATCGATCACGATCCGATGCTCGGCAACACCGGCTTGCCGCGCCAGATCGATCGACTCGGCCAGCTCGCGCGTCACGTCAGCTAGCAGGTCGTCGTAGTGCGAACCGATGTAACGCGGGCCGAGCCGCGCTTCGAACGCGGCATCCTGCGGCCGGCTGCGATTGTGCATCACGATCAGCGGCACGCGCCGTTCGGCGACGAGCGCTGCCAGCCGCTCGTCGCGCCGCAAGCCCCACACGTCGTTGACGATCGCCGCGCCGGCATCTAGCGCAGCACGCGCGGTGTCGCACCTGTACGTGTCGATCGAGATCGGGCCGAGGCTCTCACAGGCGAGCGCTTCGATCACCGGCGCCACCCGGCGGAGTTCCTCCTGGGCATCGACGGGCGCCGCGCCCGGCCGCGTCGATTCGCCGCCCACATCGATCAGATGCGCGCCGTCGGCCAGCATCTGGCGCGCCTGTGTCACGGCGCGCGCAACGGCGGAATCGTCACCGTGGCGCAATATCCCATCACCTGAAAAAGAATCGGGCGTGACGTTCACAATGCCCATCACGTACGTCTGGCGGCCCCAGTGGAAGATGCGATCGCCGGCGAACGTCGGGCGATGCGCCCACTGCGCCACGCCCGCCGCATCGACTCGCGCGACGAGCGCGCGGATGGACAGCTGCAGCATCGGGTGGATGGCATTGGGCGCGATCTCAAACAGCGGGACGAGCACGAAGGCGCGCTCGGCCAACCGGGGATGCGGCAGTACCAAATCAGGCTGATCGACGACCACATCAGCGTACAACAGTAGATCGAGATCGATCGTGCGCGGGCCGTAACGCACGCTCGGCTGGCGTCCCAGATCGGCTTCAATCGATTTGAGCAGCGCCAGTAATTCGCGCGGCGGCAGATCGGTTTCGATCGCGCACGCGGCGTTGAGGAAGCGCGGCTGATCGACGAGGCCCCACGGCTCGGTCTCGTACACCGCCGACAGATCGATCAGCCTGGCGCGCGCGCGCAGACGATCGATCGCCGCGATCAGGTTCCCGTGCCGATCGCCCAGATTAGCGCCCAGCGCGAGATAGACTTGTGCAGACATGGGTCTCCCAGGCAACACCAGTATAGCCCCAAGCGTCAAAGGGAGCAACGATCGGACGAAAGACCCAAGACGGCTAACGCGAGCTTCCGTCACTTGTCACTCCTCACTCGTCACTCGAGAAGCCACTTCTCATTTGCCTTCCACTTGTGCTACAATCAGCTCACTTTCGCCGAGGGGGTCCCATGCGCATCGCTCGCTGCATAGCCGGTGACCAGCCGACCTACGGGCTGATCGAGGATGAGAGGGTGTATCGTCTACAGGGTTCGCCATTCGATTCCTTTGAGCGCGGCGAGCCGATCGGTACACTCGATCGCCTCGAACTCCTCGCCCCGTGCCAACCGACCAAAATCGTCGCCATCGGCCGCAACTACGCCGAGCACGCTAAAGAGCACCAGGCCGAAGTCCCCGCCGAGCCACTCATCTTCCTCAAGCCGCCCAGCGCGATCCTCGCGCACAACCAATCCATCGTCCTGCCGCCCCAGTCGAACCAGGTCGAGCACGAAGCCGAGTTGGCCGTCGTCATCGGCAAACGCGCTAAGCACGTGAATCGTGCAGATGCGTGGTCATACGTGCTGGGCGTGACCTGTGCGAACGACGTGACCGCGCGCGACCTCCAGCGCAGCGACGGGCAGTGGTCGCGCGCCAAAGGCTTCGACACGTTCTGCCCGCTCGGACCATGGATTGCGATCGGGTTGACGCTGGAACAGATCGGATCGCTGGGTATCACGTGTCGGGTCAACGGCCACGTCCGCCAGTCGGGCAACACCCACGATCTGGTGTTCGACATCCCGCACCTGATCGCGCACGTCTCGGCGGCGATGACGCTCGAACCGGGCGACGTGATCCTCACCGGCACGCCGGCCGGCGTCGGCCCGCTGACGGATGGCGATGTGGTCGATGTGGAGATCGAATCGATTGGCGTGCTGCGCAACCGCGTGATAAAGCCGTAGCGCATCCGTCCACGGAGGGCACGACTGAACGCAATGGGTTTTACAGCATAAGGAGACGGACATGAGCAAAATTGGAGTGCACTCCATCATCGGCCCACGCAACGGCTACGGCGAGTTTCTGAAGAAGATCAAAGACGCCGGGCAGACGCCGGCTGTCATCAAAGTCGTCGACGACTTCGGCCCGGCCAAGGAAGCAAAAGAGATCGATCCGAACACACTGACGGTTGGGCGGTTCAACATCTTCCGCGACGCCGAGGGCAACGTGGTGGACACGCAAGGCTTCGAACCCCTGCTGCCGGACGGCACCCTTCGGAATGCGCGCGAGGTTGCTGAATGGTATTACGAGCGGCTCAAACCCAAGTGGCAGGCGCATCCGTTCATCGACGTGTGGGAAACCTTCAACGAGTTCTCGGCGCATTGGGGCTGGCAAGGCGAATTCTATATGGCGATGATGGACATCGCCGAGCCTGACGGCTTCAAGCTGGCGCACTACGCCTGCTCCACTGGCAACCCGCCGAACGCCGCCGCCGCGCGCGAGATGCTGCCGTGCTTGAGAGCCGCCAAGCAGCGCGGCCATTACCTATCCGTACACGAGTATGGTGGCGTAGGTGACAGGTCACCCGGTGTGCCCAACCCGCCGACGCTGCGTGGCACGCAGCCTTTCCACGCGCTGAGATACCGCGCGCTATACGAGACTATCCTCATCCCGAACGGGGCTGATCCGCAGCTCATCATCAGCGAGTGCGGGCAGGCCGGTGGGTTCGATTTCCTCGGCACGCAGACGCTGCTCGACGACATGAAATGGTACGATGCCGAACTCTTCAAAGACGAATACGTCATCGCCGCCGCGATCTTTACGTTGGGCAAGTGGATGGACTCCAACGTCAATTTCCAGGAAGCGCTGCCGGCGCTCGCCGAATATATCGCCACGACGCCGACCCCACCTGCGCCGCCTACCCACAAACCGACATCCATGCCGGCACCGATGCCTGAGCCACCGCCGACACCTAAGCCAATACCTGTTCCCGAACCGACGCCGGTCCCTGCACGATGGCGCGGCGCGCCGCGCACGCAATACAAACGCACCTACCTGTTGCTGCCAAACGAGCCGGCCACGCCGGAAGGTAACGCGCGGCTCGGCCAGTGGATTCAGGCTATCCTCGCCAGCGGCGTGCTGACGCGCTTTCGCTGGACGATGGGCACCTCGGCCGACGATGCAGGCATCGGCGATCTCGATAAGCGCGGCGTCATCGCCATCAACCCGGACACGTGGCCTACCCCGCTCGAAGACTTCTACACCCATGAGTACCCCGGCGTCGGCTACGATGCAATCCGGGCCGCCACGCCCGACGAACTGCGCAATCAGCTGGCAAACATGGCTTTCGGTTAACCTGCAACGACCCCTCTAAAAACCTCCAGATGCACACCGCCGAGACGCTGAGGGCGCACAGAAAACCTGGAAAAACTCGACGTGCTCTGCGCCGCTGCGGTCAAAAAACGGTGAGGATCTCATGGCCCAACTTACTCAGCAACCGACGATCGAACCGCTGCCAAAACCCGCCCCCGGCACGGCGCCGAGGCGCGTGCGCGTCAAGCGCGATTGGCTGCGCGTGCGCGATGCCCCTACCATGCAGGGTAGCCGGGTGCTGCTGGAACTGCCTGGCGGCACGGAACTGATCGTGCTGGAAGAGCGCGACGGCTGGCTGCGCGTCGCCCG
>JBOGUH010000024.1:0-2756 GCA_050695975.1 Anaerolineae bacterium | reverse complement strand
CTTCGGTCTCATGAACATGTTCAGCGCGCTGCCGGCTGCGCAGCAGTCATCGACGAGCATCTATCACTCACCCTATTACCTGCGCCCTTATCTGGTGAGCCAGCCTTCCGTCACGACCATTCACGATATGATCTCATTCGTCTACCCTCAGTTCGTACCGTCGCTGAGAGCGCGCGTCTTGATCCGCGTGTTCCACGTGCTGGCGATTCGCGCCTCGCGCGCCATCATCGCCGTGTCGCGAAGCGCCGCCGAAGACATGGCGCGCTTCTTTCCCTCGGCGCGCCGCAAAATCGTCGTCGTGCCTGAAGCCCCCGACGCCGTCTTCGTCCCACAACCGCAGCACCGCCGAGAAACCGTGCGCGCCAAATACAACCTGCCTCAACACTTCGCGCTATTCCTCGCCAGCAACAAGCCGCACAAAAATCTCGCGCGCTTGATTGAAGCATGGGCGATGCTTTGCCGGGATGAGAGCCTGGCACACCGCTCCCGCTTGTTGGTCATCGCCGGTCATCAAGACGCACGCTACCCGCACGCTCGAGCACGGGCACACGAGCTGGGCCTTAGTCAGAATGTGCGCTTTGTCGGCGACGTGCCCGACGAAGATGCAGCCGCCTTGTATTCCACGTGCGATGTGTTTGCCTTTCCATCGTTGTACGAGGGCTTTGGGCTGCCGCCGCTCGAAGCGATGGCCTGCGGCGCGCCGGTGGCCTGCGCCAGCACGTCCAGCCTGCCCGAAGTGGTCGGCGACGCCGGCTTGCTGTTTGATCCGCTCGACGTAGGCGCCATCGCGGCTGCCTTGAAACGCCTGATATGTGACGACTCTCTGCGTGCCGACTTGCGTGCGCGCAGTTTACGTCAGGCCGCCCGATTCACGTGGGCGGACGCTGCTCGCACGACAATAGATGTGTATCGCACGATAGCCGTGCGGCGTAGTGCAGTGTGCTATCCATGAACCTCCTCTACATCTACAAAGACTACTACCCCATCCTGGGCGGCATCGAGAATCACGTCCGGGCGCTCGCTGAGGGGAGCGCCGCGCGCGGTCACGCCGTGACGGTGCTCGTCACCAGCCGCGATCGACGCACACGTGTCGAGACGCTGAACGGCGTGAGATTGATCAAGGCCGCGCGCTGGATCAACGTCTCGTCCACGCCGATCAGCCCGGCGATGTTCGGCTGGGCGCGATCGTTGGGTCAGGCAGCCGACATCGTCCATCTGCATTTTCCCTATCCGCCCGGCGAGATGGCCCACCTGTTTGGCCGCTCGCGCGTGAAGACGGTGCTCTCCTATCACAGCGACATCGTTCGCCAGAAGAACCTGCTGCGCGTGTATCGCCCGCTCATGTGGCGCTTGCTGCGGCGAGCCGATCGCCTCATCGCCACCAGCCCGAGCTACATCGACACGTCGCCGGTCCTCGGCCGCCTCCGCGACAAGTGCATCGTCGTTCCACTGGGCATCGACGTCGACCGCTTCTCAGCCGCCGACCCCGCCCGCGTCTCCGCGCTCCGCACTCAACTATTCAACCAACCACCTCAACACCCCCATCCTTCCACACCCCCACACCTCTTATTGAGCGTTGGCAAACTCCGTTACTACAAAGGCCTCGACACCCTCATCCAAGCCCTGCCCGACCTACCCGCTGCGCGATGTGTGATCGCCGGCACAGGCCCGATGGAGGCCGAGTGGCGCAGGCTGGCGGCGTCGCTCAACGTAGCCGATCGGGTGGCGTTCGTCGGCGATGTGCCCGACACCGACCTGCCCGCCTACTATCACGCCGCCGATTTGTACGTCCTGCCGGCCAACGCGCGCGCGGAAGCATTCGGCATTGCGCTCGTCGAAGCGATGGCCGCCGGGCTACCCTGCATCACAACCGAAGTGGGCAGCGGCACGTCGTGGGTCGTGCAGGATGGCACTACCGGCTGCGTCGTCCCGCCGCGCGATCCGGGTGCGTTGGCGCAGGCGATTGCTTCCCTGCTCGGAGACGCCGATCGACGCCGCCGGATGGGTCAGGCGGCCGCCGACCGCGCGCGCGCCGAATTCGATGAGCAAGTCATGATCGATCGAGTCTTGGGAGTGTACGCTTCGCTTCTGGAAAGAACATAGGTACGCGGAAGTTCATCAGTCGCCGTTCCTCCTTCACCCCTCACGCGAAGCGCGCTTCCTTTTCCCCCGCCTAAGGTATAATTGCAACTCATGTGTGCGAGATCGCAAGAGGTTCAAGGAACATCATGGCGAATTCTAGCCGTTTGAGCGCGCTGTGCGACAGAATCATCGAAGCGGGCTGGCTGGCCGCCGTCGTGCTCGTGCCGTTGTTCTTCAACATCTACTCCAGCCGCGTCTTCGAGCCGGACAAACTCACCCTGTTGCGCTCAATCGCGCTGATCATGATCGCCGCCTGGATCGTCCGCACGATCGAAGAGCGCGCCGCTTCCGCCAAACGCAAGAGTGGCGATTCGGCAGCGGTCGAGATTAACGGCAGACGATCGCTCTTCAACGGCGCCAACCTGCGCACACCGTTGATCCTGCCCACGCTCATTTTGGTCGTCGTCTACATTATCGCCACCGTGCTGTCGGTGACACCGTACGCCAGCCTGTTCGGTTCGTACCAACGCCTGCAGGGCACGTACACCACGCTTTCGTACATCGTCGTGTTCCTGATGATCGTGCAGGGCCTGCGCCGCCGCCGCCAGCTCGACCGGCTGGTGACCGCGATCGTGATGACCAGCATGCCGATCGCGTTTTACGGCCTGCTGCAG
>JBOGUH010000023.1:0-10381 GCA_050695975.1 Anaerolineae bacterium | reverse complement strand
ATCGAAGTCAGCGTGCTGGGCAACGACGACCCGATCGCGTCGCTGCCGGGCGAAGTGATCCCGAGCCGTGAATTCTACGATTACGCGGCGAAGTATCTCGACGATGCCAGCGAGCTGTTGATCCCCGCGCCGCTGGATGCAGAAGTGAGCGAACAGGTGCGGCAGCTGGCGATCGATGCGTACCTGGCGTTCGATTGCGCAGGCATGGCGCGGGTCGATTTCCTGCTGTCGCGGACGACGGGTGAGCTGTCCATCGGCGAGGTGAACACCATCCCGGGCTTCACCTCGATCAGCATGTACCCCAAGTTGTGGGAGGCGAGTGGGATCGCATACCCGGAGCTGATCGATCGGTTGATTGAACTGGCGCTGGAGCGTCACGCCGACCAGCGCCGATCGCGCGTGTCTTACCAGCCGGAGCAGGACGCATGAAGCGGCGCGGGCGGCCCGGACGATCAGCTGACCGCCGATATGCTGCGGCGGCAGCGACCCTTCGACAGGCTCCCCACTCCCTTCGGCAGGGCTCAGGGCAGGCTTCGCCGGGCAGGCTGCACCCGCTTCGCTCGGTGCGCGCCAGCGTGTCGCCCAGACGGGGTCTTCGACGGCAAGCCGAAGCGCGGGAGTTCAACCGCCCCCGGGCCGTGAGCGGCGCGATCCTGGCGGCGATCGCATTCGCAGGGATATGGATTGGCTTCGACGAATCCTTCTACGTGCCGGCGCCGTCGGTGACGGGCAATCAGCGCGCGCCGGCCGTCGAGATCGTGTCGGGCAGCGAGCTGGCTGGTCTGCACGTGCTGTGGGTGAATTCGAGCGCGGTCGAAGCGGCGATGCTGCAATCCGTTCCGGCGCTCAGCGCGGCGCGCGTCGCGTGCGCGCTGCCCGCCGACTGCACGATCGCCGTTGCCGAACGCGAGCCGTTCCTGGCATGGCGCTGGGGTCAGGCCGAGGTGTGGGTCGATCAGACAGGCGTGGTTTTTGCCGCGCAAGGCCAAGCGCCTGATCAACTTGTGGTGGAATCGATCGACGCGCCGGCGCTGGTGCCGGGTCGGCAGGTCGAACCGAAGGTGATGTCGGCGATCGCGGTGGCAGCGGAGGCGCTGCCAGACGTCCGCGCGTATCGCTATTCGGTGTCGCGCGGGCTGGAGTTCACCGACCCTGACGGTTTCCCGGTCTACCTGGGCATCGGGTCGAACATGAGCGATCGCGCGGCGGTGTGGCGCGCCCTACGAGAAGACCTGGCTTCGCGCGGGATCAAGCCGGCTTACGTCGACGTGCGGTTTCCGTTAGCGCCGTATTACGGGAGATAGAATTAGAGTGGACTTCCAAGTTGACCTGCGTAACCATGATCCGCGTCGGACGTGGGATCAGGGCTTTGTTGACAACTAACACGGATAGACCTTCCAGGTCTGAGCGAGCGAACCATGGAACGAACGATCGTTGGAATTGACGTAGGCACGACCAAGATTGCCACGCTGGTCGGCGAGAGCGCCGCAGACGGCTCGCTGCGGATTGCCGGCGTCGGCGTTGCGCCTTCACGCGGTATCAAGCGCGGGGTGGTGGTCAATGTCAGCGAGGCGACCGAGGCGATCGGCGCGTCGATCGAGAAGGCCGAACGCAGCAGTGGCTATCAGATCGCCCGGGCGTTCGTCAGCCTGGCCGGGACGCACGTCAACGCGGTGAACAGCCGCGGCGTCGTGGCGGTGGCGCGCGGCGAGCGCGGCATCACGCAGGACGACGTGGATCGCGCGATCGAGGCGGCGCGGGCGATCGCCATCCCGGTCGATCGCGAGGTGCTGCACGTCATCCCGCGCGGCTTTCTGGTGGACGGCCAGGATGGGGTGCGCGACCCGCTGGGCATGGTCGGCTTCCGGCTGGAAGTCGAAGCGCACATTGTCACCGGAGCAACCTCGTCGGTGCACAACCTGCTCAAGTGCATCGAAGGCGCGCACGTCGCGGTCGACGCGCTGGTGCTCGATTCGATCGCGTCCGGCGAAGCGGTGCTGACCGATCACGAGAAGGAGATGGGTGTGGCGCTGGCCGACATCGGCGGCGGCACGACCGACATTGCGATCTTCATCGACGGCAGCGTGTGGCATACGACGATCCTGGGCGTGGGTGGCTGCCACATCACCAACGACGTGGCGGTCGGCCTGCGCGTGCCGGCGGATACGGCCGAGCGGATCAAGATCGATCACGGTCACGCGCGTTACCGGACGATCGATCCGGTCGACATGTTCGAGGTGGACGGCTTTGACGAGGGCGGCAAGACGCGCGTGGCGAAGCGGGACGTCGCCGAGATCATCGAAGCGCGGGCGGAAGAGATTCTCGGTTTGATTATGCAGGAAGTGAAGCGTTCGGGATACGACGGCCTGCTGCCGGCCGGTTTGGTGATCACCGGCGGCACGGCGCAGCTGCGCGGCCTGCGCGAATTGGGCCGGCAGGTGATGAACCTGCCAATGCGCGTCGGCGCGCCGCACGATCTGGTCGGGTTGGTCGATACGATCTCGACGCCGGCGTATGCGACAAGTGTGGGATTATTGAAGTGGGGCGATCGTCAGGGCGATGCGCTGTCGCGCGGCCAGCGATCCCAGCCGGGCTTCGGCCAGCGGCTGGGCGCATTCCTGCGATCGCTGCTGCCCGATCGGGGTGGAACATGACAGCCAACGCCAATCCACACGATCATCCTCCCTGAAAGGAGCGCGCGATCGATGAGCCTGCCGACAGTCGTGACTGAGCCAATCGTTTCCAAATCAATGCAGCAGACAACTACACAGGAGAGTCCAATGCAACCGCAACTTCATTCAGAATCGTCCGCGCAGATTCGCGTGGTCGGCGTGGGAGGCGGCGGGACGAACGCCGTCAACCGGATGATCGCCGAAGGCCTGCAGGGTGTCGATTTCGTCGCGGTGAACACCGACGCGCAGGCGTTGATGCTGTCGAAGGCGGCCAAGCGCGTGCGCATCGGCGACAAGCTGACGCGCGGGCTGGGCGCAGGCGGCAATCCCGAGATCGGCCAGAAAGCCGCGGAGGAGAGCGCCGACGAGCTGTACGAAGTGCTCAAAGGCTCCGACATGGCGTTCATCACCAGCGGCATGGGCGGCGGCACCGGCACCGGCGCCAGTCCGATCGTGGCCCGTATCGCCAAGGAAGTCGGCGCGCTGACGATCGGCGTCGTGACGCGGCCGTTCAGCTTTGAAGGCCATAAGCGATCGGCGGCGGCCGAGGCCGGCATCAACCAGCTCAAGGAGCAGGTCGACACGCTGATCGCCATCCCCAACGATCGGCTGCTGGAGATCGTCGATAAGCGCGCGTCGCTGCAGCAGGCGTTCAGCATGGCCGACGACGTGCTGCGGCAAGGCATTCAAGGCATCAGCGAGCTGATCACGGTGCCGGGCCTGATCAACCTCGACTTCGCCGACGTGCGCGCGATCATGGCGGAGGGCGGCGTGGCGTTGATGGCCGTCGGCAGCGGATCGGGCGACGATCGCGCGGCGCAGGCGGCGCAGCAGGCGATCACCAGCAAGCTGCTCGACATCACCATCGGCGGCGCGCGCGGCATCCTGTTCAACGTCACCGGCGGGCCGAACCTGACGCTGTTCGAAGTCAATCAGGCGGCGTCGATCATCAAGGAGACCGCGCATCCCGACGTGAACCTGATCTTCGGCGCGGTGATCGACGAGAACATGAGCGACAGCGTCCGCGTCACGGTGATCGCCACCGGGTTCGAGCAGGCGAGCGCGGGCCGGCGCCGATCGATCGCCACGCTGCAGCGCGAGGCGATCCACAAGCCGCAGCCGCAACCGCAGCCGGTCAGCGCGCCGCAGCCGTTCGAGTTCGCGGTGAGCCAGTTCGATCGGGACGACCTGGAGATCCCGGCGTTTCTGCGCAAGCGCAGCTAGCCCTCACCCCGACCCCCTCTCCCGAAGAATGCTTTCGCCTTCGGGGGAGGGGGTGCTTTTAGAGGCTGTGAAAAGTCGCAGTTCCGGCAGCAGTTGCGCTGCGCCGCCGCAGTCGAACTGCGGCGGTAACTCAGCCTTCGGGGAAGTGGGCGCTTTTGGAGTCGTCGTGGGAGATGTTGACAGAGAGCGGATAGCTTGACAATGTCAAACTCCGCTCGTGTGACGTCTGGCTAACCAGACATACAAAGCCGGACTTCGCTGCCCATGCTCCCTAATGCCGGTCCGGATTGTCTGTGTTCAAGCCTTCAGCTTGGGCCATCTCAGATAGCCGATCGTCAGAGGACAGAAATACCGTTTCGCCAGCGCGCTGCTGTCGAGGTAGTAGGTCACCATCCTCGCTGCCGTTCTTCGATAATAATTTCAGACAAAGGCTGTCCGGTCGAGAAGATGCGCGCCAGTTCTTCGCGGCGCTGATCGGAAACTGGAGCGACGGCTGCTTTCGTATCCGCAAGCGTGACGGAGCCTGAAGCGGCCAGCGCTTGCAAAACCTTCTCTGACTCATCAGGCGATGGTTCGTCTGACGAGGTGATAGTTACTTCTACGGTCTGGCGCTCGCGCAGATTTAGCTTGCGCAGTGGGCGCAACACCCCATTTTCGTATATTGCAGTCACAGTTTGATCTTGCTGGGGCGGTAGACAGACTGGTTTGCCTCTAATCCGCTTATAGTGGGTAGTCACAACAGACGCATCCGGCGAAGGCTTTGTCCTTGACGAGTGCCTCGCTCGCAGATGGGGCGAGCTGAGTTTTGTGTTGCTTGAAATCCGGTGTGGTAACAACTTGCTCCCTCGATTCAGGTCGAATCGAGGGAGTTTTTGTCGGCATGCCAGAAATCCACCAGGCCCCAATCACTAACTGGTGAGAAGATGTTTTCTAGCATAGTGTTCTCCTTGTGGATTGATAAGCGAGATTGGCCTCGGTGGCGATCAGGCCAGTCTCCCGTCTTGGTCACTCGACTCTGAGCGGTCGGTCAGCATGACGCCGTTCTGCGACGGGTCGAGCACCAGGAGCCCCTCGGGGGTCTGCTCTGCGGGCAATGCCGCTGCCCGCACCCGGTCCACCACTCGCTCCAGCTCGGCGCGGTTCGGCAGCACGACCGTAAAGTAGCGCAGCCCGAGCGCGTCGGGCGGGGGCGGCGGCGCGCCTTCGCCTGCCCACGTGTTGAGCCCAATGTGATGATGGTAGCTGCCGGCGGAAACAAAGCCCGCGCCCATGGTGGGCGACAGGCCCTGATTGTCGAAGCCAAGCAGGTCGTGGTAGAAGCGCACGGCGTCGGCGACGTCCGCCACGCGCAGATGGACGTGACCGATCTTCGTGCTCTCCGGCATGGGCTCATCCAGCCGATCGCCCGGAGTCAGTTCGCGCAGCAGCGCCTCTACGTCGAGCGGGTCCCTGCCGGACCGCGGGGCACCTCTGGCGTCCCGCGCGACAAAGTCACCATTGACGATGGCAAACGAACCTTCCTCCGGTGTGTCCGCGTATATCTCGATTCCGTTGCCTTCAGGGTCATCCAGGTAGGTCGTCTTGGTCATCACATGATCGGTCGGGTAATTGAGATATCGCAGCGAGAACAGCCGCGCCAGCACGCGCGCCAGCTCCCGGCGGCTCGGGAGTAGGACGGCAAAGTGGTAGAGGCCGGTGGTGCCGCGCACCCGCCGCGCGCCGCGTACTTCGGTTAGCCGCAGCAGGTCTTCGTGGCCAGCGCCAAGACCAGCCGCAGCGCCCTCTCGCCAGTGGAGCTTAAAGCCCAGTACGTTTTGGTAGAAGGCAATCTGGCGATCCAGGTCAGCCACGGTGAGGTGTACATGTCCCAACCGGGTAGCCGGGTGAATAGCGAATTGTGGTTCAGTCAGTGACTGAGTTTGCATGGTCATTTTTTACTTCCTTTGTTCACGGTGCCTCCCCTTTAACGGGAAGAACCGGGGAGGGGTTAGATATATAGACTCAATTGCGGGCACTGACTGCGATCTCCTCCGCGTTGATGCTGCGTCCTGTGACGAAATTGTAAGACGCGACGATGAGTTGAAAGATCACATCAAGCTCTTCCATTGTGCGGGGTGTGTAGAGCATCACCAGCCCCTTGTTGTCCATGTACTCCGCCATAGGGTGTGGCTCGGCCCAGCCAGCCTCAACGGCCTGGCGGGCACGCTCCGATGGCAGCGAGACGTGCAGGCTGCCGTCGGGGTGGATGTGGGCGAACTCGCGCCCAGCAACGATGACTTCCGGGTGGGCCAGGGGCACGCCTTCACGAAGCCACAGGGCCCGCGCACCGGGGACAGAGATCACCGTCGGCCGGTTTTCGACATCGGGCAGGGAGTAGGCGCGCCGGAACAGTTCGGCGTTGACCTCCGGCACGGGCCGCACGTCGATCTGGGCATGGGGCATGCCCTTGTGAGTGAGCGGCCGGGAGCCGCTGCGTTGGGGCAGGAGGGACTGGCTCATCGGAGATATCCTCCAGTGGACGAACTTCGGTAGTGCAGCATGTGCCACGTGTAAATGTGTGGGTGGGGTGTCAGGGGAGGACCGCAGGCCCTCCTCTGACACCTCCTGGTATTATGGATTTCGGGGGTGGTTGACGCCACCCTTGTTAGGAGTAGAGTGCCTCCGACCCATCACTTGGAGAGGTCGGAGCCCATTGCAAAGGATGGGAGACGCACAGCGATTTCGTCCCGTTCCGGCCTCACCGATGGGTACATCCATCGTCAGGAGGTACCAGCCATGAGCCGGAAACAGCGCACGCACCTGCGGGGCAAACGCGGGCAAGCCTTTGCCGACCAGATTCGGGGGATTCCGCTGGACCGCATCCTGTGCGTCTCCCTGGACATCAGCAAGTACTTTCATGTGGTCATGATCCACAACGGGTTGGGCGAGATCGTGACGCCGACGTTTGAGATCGACATCTTTCAGAGCGGGTTTGACCGGCTGTGTCAAGCCCTGGAGGATGCGGTCGCCCAGACGAAGGCCCCGGTGGTGTTGGTGGGCATGGAACCCACCAGCCACTACTTTGAGAACCTGGCCCGGCATCTGCGCGCGGTCGCGGCCGGTGACGTTGATCAACAGTTACGCCGTCAAGGAAAACCGCGATCAGCAGCTGATGCGTCGCGAGAAGACCGACGAGATTGACGTGGCGGCTATTGGCGACTTGTTGCGCCGGGGCGAAGGCTCGCCGTTCCAGCCGGCCAGGGGGGTGTACCTGCAACTCCAACACCTGGACCGCGTGCGCCTGAGCAAAGTTAAAATCCGCACCATGCTCAAGAACCAGAGTCTGGGTCACCTGGACCGCAGCTTCCACTGATGGGTGATCCTGGGCCAGGAGGCTCAGCAGCTCGACCCGACGCTGTTCGCCACCGACTTCTGGGCCTGCAAAACGCTGCAACACTTGATCCGCGTTTGCCCCAACCCGCATCAGTTGGTCGCCATGTCGCCCCGCGACTTGGTGGACGCCTTCCATGCCCAGCACTTCGCCCTGGCACGTCTCACAGCGGCCAAAATCATCGCCTACGCCCGACAAGTGCTGTTGCCGGATGCCCAACTGGCGGCCATCCGTTGCGAACTGCTGCAGCACGACCTGGCCCTGCTGGAGGCGGTCGAAAGCCACATCGCCGACCTGGAAGACCGCCTGCGTGCCTTGCTGGCCGCAACGCCGTACACCATCTGGGCCCAACTCAAAGGCCTGAGTGATATCCAGGTGGCCAGCCTGGCCGCCGCGATCGGCGACCCGGCCCACTATGCCTATGCCGGCCAAGTGTTTCGCCGGACCGGCTTGGTCAGTGGTCGTAACGACTCGGGTATCCGCCAGCGCAAAGGCAAGGGCAAGCGCGTGGTCAAAACCGGTGACGGGTATCTGCGCCGGGCTGTGTTGACCGGGCTGCGATCGCTGATCCTGCATCAGCCGGTGCTGCGCCAGTACGACCGTCGCCTTCAGCAGTCGAAGCCCAAGGGGGTCGCTTTCGTGGCCACGGCGCGTCGGGCCATGGGCATCTTGTGGGCTACCTTGCGCGACCAACGCCCGGCGACGCTGATCCTCCAACGAGGTGCAACCTTGTAGACCATCACGACTTTGGCGTCGCGGGCTCAATTCCACTCGTGCGACCCGGACAACTGCATCATCGCGACGTTCAGCACGCCAGGCGGGCCGAGGGCCGGCCGGTGTTCTCCATGAGGCTACCCAGACCCTCGCACATGAGCTTGGACCGCCCTCGACCCGTGGCGCTGAAACCCTGGATAGCGTAAGGTGAGCCGCTGCCTCAGGCACGCTCGAATACCAGGATAGGGATAACAGCGCCCGCTGCTTCTCGGCAGTGGCTGGCCCGTTGAACTCAGCTGTGTTCAGTTGCACGGTATCGCCCGGTCGGTTCATACTGGCCTGCCGACTCCAAAAGCCTGCCTTTTGCGAGATATGCTCACGCGCTCATTCGGAAAGGACTTGACAACGTGATAGTAAGCTTATTTCAGGTATCCCGTCGAGCCAGCGCAACCGCTAGGATGATGATGACGCCGCGAATAATCACCTGCTGGCTGAATTCCAGCCCCATCAGGATCAGGCCGTTATTGATCAGGCCGATCATCAGCGCGCCCAGCACGGTCCCAACGACGGTGCCAGCGCCGCCAAACAGGCTGGTGCCGCCGAGGATGACCGCCGCGATCACCGATAACTCGTCCCCCTGACCCACCGTAAATCGTCCCGAATGCAGGCGCCCCGCATACAGCATGCCCCCCAGCGCGGCAAACACCCCCGAGAAAGTCAGGACGAGAAATCTGATCCGGCGCGTATTGACGCCGCTGAAGCGTGCCGCCGCCGCGTTGCCGCCGGTTGCCAACACCTGCCGACCGTAGGGCGTCTTGCGGAGGACTACATGACCTGCGACGAGCATGATCACCATCCAGAAGAGCAGCGACGGGATCGGCCCAAGCTGGCCCGAGCCGAAAATGTTGTTGTAGGTGTCGTTGGCGATCGGCACCGGTGCAGTATTCGTAATCCACTGCGCCGTCCCATTCGCGATCCCCAACATTCCTAGCGTGACGAGGAATGACGGAATGCCGATCCCGGTGACCAGTAACCCATTGACGCCGCCGACCAGCGCTCCGGTCAGCAGGCCGACGACAATGCCCGGCAGCAGCCCCCACTGGTTGAGCGCCAGGGCGGTTGTTACCGAGGCAAGCCCGGCGACCGAGCCGACCGAAAGATCGATCTCGCCGGCCGAGATCACAAAGGTGACGGCGACCGCCATCACGGCAATGATCGCCGTCTGCCGTACGATATTCAGCAGATTATTGAGGCTCGTGAACCCAGAGTCGCGCAGCGTGATCGCGAAGAAGATGAAGAGCAAGAGGAAACCGAAGTACACGACATACCGGCGCCAGTCGAACCGGGCGGTGCGAGATGCCCCGCGCTGATCTGGTTTCTGATTAAACACTCTGGACAGCATGATGGAGTTCCTCCTCTTATCGCGCTACTTCTTCATCGCCGCTTGCACCTCTGCCGGCGGGTCTTGATGATAGATGGTCTTCCAGGCGTCTAGCACGTTATCCCTGGTGACAGGCAGGCCGTTGAAAACGACGTCCGCGGGTGCGGCCTCGCCCAGGAGCGCGTATCCTGCCAGCATGGCCTCCGTGACACCCTGATCGAACGGGCGCTGGGCGCCCAGACCCTTCACGATCCCGTCCTGCGCGATCTCAACGGCCACGTTCTTGCCGAGGTCGATCGTGGTTACGATCACGTCCTGGCGACCAGCGCTCCGGATGGCAGCCATCACCCCTTCGCCGGGGACGTCCCATACGGCCCAGATGCCCTTCAGATCCGCATGCTTGGTCAGCATCGCCGCAGCGGCCTTCTCAGCCTCACCGGCGAAATCCGGGCCGCCGATGCCCTGCTCCTCGACGATCTGAATGTCCGGATAGTCATCCTGAATGGTCCGCTTGAAGGCGTCATACCGCTGTCTCGTAACGAAGAAGTCGGCGGCATGGAAGATGATGCCGATCTTGCCCTTGCCGCCCAGCTTGCCCGCCATGATGTGCGCTGAGGCTAGGCCGTTGCCGTAGTTATCGGCAGAGACGACGCTCACGTAATCGCTGCCCTGCACAAGCCCCCTGGGAACTTGATCCATGAAGACGATCTTGACGCCCTGGGCAGCCGCCTTCTTGTAGGCATCCGCGGTCGCCACCGGGTCGGTCGGAATCGAGACGATGATGTTCGGTTGCTGCGCCAGGACGGTCTCGATATCTGAAACCTGCTTCTCCGGCTTGAAGTCTGCATCGGTGACGGCGATGACCTCGACGCCCATCTTCGCAAACTGCGCCTTCAAGCCATCGATCTGGGCGATTGACCAGTCGTTGCCGCTGTAGTGCATGACAATCGCGGCGGTCGCCTTCATCTCCTTGATCCTGGCGAGCTGATCATCGGTCAGCCGCACTTCCCTGGCTGAGGC
>JBOGUH010000022.1:0-1533 GCA_050695975.1 Anaerolineae bacterium | reverse complement strand
GCCACGGTAAACCGATGCAGCTCGGCGTAGTACACTGAAAGGGTGCCGATGGCGTGGTCGCGCGCCTGCAGCGGCATGTCGGCGAGGGCGCGGATGCCTTCGCTCTCGGCGGCGGCGCGATAGTTCTCGAAGCGTGGATCGGTTCTGACGTCGTTGACGATCAGCGGCTGGCGTTCGACGATGGCGAGCGGTCCCTCGCCGCGCGCGGCGCGCATCATGGTCGGCAGCTGGTCCAAATAGGATTGGCTCAGCCCGCGCGCGGCGGCGACGGTGAGGTTGCGGCCACCCTCCTGCACCAGGAAGATGGCCGCTTTCTGGCAGCCGACCACCGGGCCGACGGAGGCGACGATCGCGTCCATGACCTGGTCGAGTTTGAGCAAAGAGCCGACGGCCGTCGAGACCGAGTTGAGGATGGCCAGTTCGGCGGCGCGGCGGCGGGTGGAAGCGTACAGCTGCGCGTTTTCGATCGCGACGGCAGTCTGCGAGGCGATCGTGCTCAGCAAGTCGACATCGTCGCTGTCGTAGAGGTAAGCCTGGGTTTGGCTCTGTGCGGCGATCACGCCCAGGGCACGGTCGCCGATGGTGATCGGAACGCCCAACCAACACTGGCTTTCTTCACCGGCGACGACGTCCAGGCCCAGGCGCTTAATCGCGCCCGGCACGTCTGCGGGAATCAAGAGCGGCGCGCGTGTGCGGAGGACGTACTCGGTGAGACCATTGCTGGCGCTGCGGCTGCGATAGCGTGCCGGCTGGCCGTCTTCGTACACCAGCGGGAAGGTCAATTCGTCGTAGTCCTCGTTGTACAAGGCCACGTAGAAGTTGCTCACATCCATCAGCGGGCCGACGTGCCGGTGGATCGCTTCGAGCAGTTCGGGCAGATCGAGGCTGTTGGTGATCGACTGGCCTATGGCGCTGACGGTCGCCATTTCCCGGACGCGTTTCTCTAATTTCGCCTGAGCGACGCCCAGCACACGGATCAACACCATGAACACGAGGAGCGAGACGGTGAAGACGGTGAAAACCGAATAGTCGGTGCGCGAATACGTTCCGGCGATGACGAGCGAGAGGGGCAGCACGAGCAGATTGATGAACAGGTGCCACAGGCTTTGACGCAGCCAGTCGCGCAGCGGCGCGTGGGCTTCGAGGAGCGAGAACGCAGGGCCAAGCAGCGTGGCGGCGATGCCGTAAACGACGAAGAGTGTGATGAGCGGCACGGCGCTGGCGAGATCCACGTCGGTCAGCGGGGTGCGCCCACCCACCGCGCGAAAGGCCAACGCGGCAACGCCCAGGCTGAAGCAAGTTCCTACCAGAGCGACACCGATCGCGTGGAGCGTGGGCCTGGCGCTTCTGGCCTCAAATCCCATCCGGGTATGGAAAATTGAGTGGGCCATCTGGTCTATGATCACGCCGAAGAAGCCGATCCCCAACGTGATCGGGAGATCGAACGAGAGGAATGCGGACACCAGGACGACGTGGCCCAGGCTGAACTCGCCGCCGAAGAGTGTGATACCCAAAAAGCGCGCGGTGGCGTAC
>JBOGUH010000021.1:0-6377 GCA_050695975.1 Anaerolineae bacterium | reverse complement strand
TCTCTGATCAGAGCACTTCACCATGGACGCAATCGTTACTGGCTCGGCCACGGCCTTGCGATCGCGGCTGGCGCGTTGACCCACCACTTCATGCTGTTCGTGATCGCTGCGCAAGGACTCAGAGTGTGGGGTGGGTGGCTGGTGCGTCGGCTGACCGCAGGTCGGGCGGGCGCCGGGAGTCGCCCCGACGTGCGGTATGGTCTGGCGCTGATCCCGACTGTTGTGGCGCTGGCGCTCACGCCCTGGTTCGGCTCCGTACTCGATGTAGGGCGGCTGTTCGTCACGGCGATCGCCGCGCCGGGTAGGCTGCCGGCCAGTGTGTACTTGGGTGACGTGCGCGGCGGGGCGACGCCGATCGACCTTGACTTCTTGGAGCGACTGCTCGACAATCTGAGCGGCGGCGGGCCTGTCCTGCCGGCTGCGTTCGTGATCGCTTTAATCGCCGGCGCCTGGATCGGGTTTCGACGCGCGCGCGGGCCGACCGCTCTGGCGTTGATCTGGGCGTTCGTTCCGGCCATACTGATCATCGCCTTTCTCTACCATCGCGGGACATTCTTCGCCGTCCGCTACATCTTGTTCGCTGTGCCGGCTCTGCTGATGCTGGTGTGTTTCGGGGCGATTGAAACGGGCCGGGCGATCCATGTCTGGTCAATACGCAATACGCAATACGTGTTACGTGTCACGCGCCACTATCTGGCTCTCAGCGCCGTCCCCGGCGCGGGCAGCGCCGCCGAGGACGGCGGCTTGAGCGCTGTGCGTAATCACCAGGTGTCACGTGCCACGCGCCACGTATCACGTATTGCACCCTTCGCCCTAGCCGCCGTGGCCCTGGCGCTGCTCGGCTTCGTCTGGCATCAAGCCGCTCTGAACGCGTCGGCGACTCGGGAGAATTGGCGCGAAGCGGGTCGGTTTCTCATCGACAACGTGCGCCCTGGCGACTTGGTGATTGCGCCGCAGCGAGCGGACATCGTTTACTTTTACGCGCCGCTGCCGCGCGATCAGGTTCGCTCATCAACCCTCCCGGACGATTTACCGGATCGGCTGGACGCGGGCCAGCGCCTGTGGCTGGTCACGACCAAGTACATTTATCCACCGAACGTCTATCGCAACTGGATCGATCTGCGTCCGAACGTCGAATACCGTGTAGATGATGCGGTTCAGGTGTTTCTCGTCGTGCCGGCCGGCAGTAAGACCGATCTGCTGCACGCCACGCAAGCGATCGAACCGCCGAACACCTGGTCCGCCTGGGCGACGCTGGCCGCGCAGCACGAGGTCGCCGGCGATGTCGAGTCGTCGATCGATCAGTATCGGCACGCGATCGCGCTGGCCCATTCGCCCGAGCAGACGATGAGGCTCACGCTGACGTTGGGCGATGTGCTGCGCCGCGCGGGCCGATTCGACGAGGCCGCGATCGAGTATCAGCGCGTCTTGAATCTCGATCCGCGTAGCGTAGAGGGCCTGGTGAGTCTGGGTCGCGTGTACCTGGAGCAGGGTCGCCTGGACGAGGCGCGCGCGCACTTGCTGCAAGCCGCATCGATCGATCCGCAGTCGTACGCAGCCAATTTGTTTCTGGCCGACTCGTATCAGCGTGAAGGAGATTTCGATCGGGCTGCGTCGTACTACGCCATCGCCGCCCAGATCGTGCCTGAATTGATCACACCCCCGTGAACGAAGAATGACGAATGCAGAATGTAGAAAGTAGAACGCAGGTCTCACATTTTGCGCTTTCCGTTTCACGTTTTGCGCCCATTCTTCTCCGGCCACCCTGGTCGATCTTTCTGGTGTCGCTGGTGATCACGCTGACGCCGGCGCAGTGGGTGATCGACAACTGGGCGCCGCAGGGCGACGAGCCGCACTACCTGCTGGCCGCGCACAGCCTGGTCGTCGATGGCGATCTCGATCTGGGCAACAACTACGATCGGGGCGATCACTGGCGTTTCTATCCCCGCGCGATCGATCGGCACGTGCGTATCGGTGCCGATGGCCGATCGTACCTGCTGCATGACATCGGCTTGCCGATCGTGATCGCCCCGGCGTATGCGTTGGGCGGGCGAGCGGGTGTCACCCTCTTCCTGGCGATCGTCGCCGCGCTGGTCGCCCTCAACGTGTACGGGCTGGCGCTTGAAATCACCGCCCATCATAAAGCGGCGGCGATCACCTGGCTTGCCTTCAGCCTGACGCCGCTGCTGTCGGTGTACGCCTACCTGGTCTATCCGGAGATGATCGGGGCCTTAGCGGTCGTCTGGAGCGTGCGACAGTTGCTCGCTAACGCGCCAGTCGAGCCGCGCCATACGCAAGGCGCAACACGCATTTCGTATTCCGTATTCCGTATCCCGTTGGGCGTGCCGATTGCCACTGGCTTGCTGCCCTGGCTCTCGGCGCGCTTCATTCTGATCGCTGCGTTCCTGGCCTTATGGAGCGTGTGGCGCTGGCGAGACGATCGTCGTCGCCGGGCGGTTGCGATCGGCTTGCCGCTGCTTTCGCTGATCGTCTATTTCGTGGCGAGCGCCTGGATGAACGGGGGCGGATCGGGCGCGATCGATTTCAACAGCGGGCCCATCTCACACGGCTTCCAGGACTTCACGCTCGACCGCATCTTGCGCGGCCTGGCCGGCTGGTGGCTCGATCAGCAGCGCGGCATCTTGATTTACTCGCCGGTGTACATTGTGGCGCTGATCGGCCTGCCGCTGTTGTGGCGGCGGTTGCGCTGGGCCGGCCTGGCGCTGCTCATGCCGTTTGCAATCGCTTACGGATCGATCGTCGCCTGGGGCGGGTTCTGGATCAGCTGGGAAGTATCGGCGCGTTATCTCGTGGTGGCCATCCCGCTGCTGGCCGCGCCGATGGCATTGGCCTGGGCCACTCTGCGCAGTTGGGTATTTCGAGGCGCGGCGATCACGCTGCTCGCAATTAGCCTGCTGAATACCGTGCTTGTTCTCAGCGTGCCCGGCATCGCCGCTTACCGGGAATCGCTGGTATGGATTTACGATGGGGGAACGCCGATCGACTTGTGGCGCGGCCTGCCGGCGCTGGGCGGCGGCGGACGGGTCGATCCCGATCCCAATGCGATCTCTGCCGCGACCGTCGTCGCCGACGGCGATCGACTGGCCTGGCATACGCCGGTCGGGCCGAGCGGCGCCGTGATTCAAAGCTCGAGCCTAAACGGCCTATCGGCCGGAGCCTATGCGCTGCGCTTCGATGCGCGCGCGGCGATCGTGCCGTCGCCGGAATCGCCGCTGCTGTCGATCGATGTCTTCTCCGGTGAAGGTGTATTCCTGCTGCATCACGTCCTGAAGGGATCGGATTTTCCGCCAGATGGCTCGTATCGATCGTTCGCGCTGCCGTTCCAAAGCCCGTTCTACAATAAGTGGAGTTACCCGGTTTACGCGCAGGTATCGACCAGCGGCCTGGCCGAGATGTGGGTATCGACGTTAAGCGTGGCGCTTGATGCCGATCGGACGTGGGGTGTGACCGGGGTATGGGTTGGGCTGATTGGATTGGCGATCGTCGCGTTCAACTGGCCGGGCCGCCGTCAAGAGGTCGAGCCATGACCGCAGTCAAACTGGAGGCTTTCTTCCGGCACGGTTTCATTCTGGCGCGATCGTACAAGTTGAATTTTGCCGCCAAGTACATGGCCACGGTCGTGACGGTGATCTTTTACTATTTCCTGGCCGAGATGTTCAAACGTGTGAACGTGATCGTGTCCCCCGGCACGGATTACTTCACCTTCCTGCTGATCGGCGGCGCGTTCTCGAAATACATCGAGATCGGGATGCGCACGTTGTCGGATACGCTGCGCGAGGAAATGCTGATCGGCACGATCGAGCCGCTGCTGACGACGGCCACGCCGATGACCCTGGCGCTGCTCGGCCCGTCGCTGTTCATTATCGTCGAAGGCACACTGCTGGTGACGGTTCAACTTCTGCTCGGCGCGATCTTCGGCGCCGACTTCTCGCGAGCCAACTGGCCGGCTGCGATCGGCATGACGCTGTTAATGGTCGGCTGTCTGTTCTGCTGGGGTATCCTCTCGGCTGCGTTTACCCTGCGCTACAAACGCCCCGATCCGGCCAACTGGATCGTCGGCGTAATCTCGACTGTGTTCAGCGGCGTGTTCTTTCCTGTTTCACTGCTGCCGCCGGCGATGCAGGTGATTTCGTACGCGCTGCCGTTCACCTATGCGCTGCAAGGGCTGCGCGGCGCGCTGCTGCAAGGCCAGGGCCTGGTCGAACTGGGGCCGGAGATCGCGGCGTTGTTGATCTTCACCGCCATCTTGCTGCCGCTGGCGCTGTATTCGATCCGCGCGTCGACGCGGTATTTGAAAGAGAGCGGGGCGCTGGGACATTACTGATTTGGGATTTTCGATTTCGGATTTTTGATCAAAGATCTGAGTCGGTTCGGTCTACAGTCCGAGATCCTCAACCCCGCAGAGCGCCCCGCAGAGCGGGGGGCAAGCACGGGCGCAAGCAGTCCACAATCCACAATCACTGGTGATTGTACACAATGCTCCAGCCGCCATCCCCGCCGAGGACGGCGCTGGGAGCAAGATGTGAATAATCACCAGACAATCAGTGGGTGGGAGAATGGCTCTGGAAAAAGTGGTGGTCATCGGCGGTGGGCCGGCAGGGCTGACGGCGGCTTACCAGTTGAGCAAGGCGGGCATCCGCTCGATCGTTCTGGAGAAGGGAGCGCGCGTCGGTGGCCTGGCGCGCACCGAGCATTATAAAGGCTACCGCATGGACATCGGCGGCCATCGCTTCTTCACGAAGGTCGGCGAGGTCGACGCCATGTGGCACGAGGTGCTTGGCCCGGACTTCCTCACCCGGCCGCGCCTCAGCCGCATCTACTACGACCGCAAGCTGTTCATGTATCCACTGCGTTTTGCCGATGCGCTATCGAAGCTGGGCCTGATCGAGAGCGTGCGCATCGTGTCGAGTTACGTCCAGTCCAGAATCTTTCCCCATCGTCCCGAGACCACGTTTGAGGAATGGGTCTCGAATCGGTTCGGCCGGCGCTTGTTTCAGATTTTCTTCAAGTCTTACACGGAGAAAGTATGGGGCATTCCCTGCAGCGAGATCAGCGCGCAGTGGGCGGCGCAGCGCATCCAGAATTTGTCGCTGCCGCGCGCCGTGTGGAATGCCGTGTTCGGACAGCGCGACGGCACAGTCAAATCGCTGATTCAACAATTCGAGTATCCGCGCCTGGGGCCGGGCATGTTGTGGGAGCGTGTCAGCGAGATCGTCAAGGCGCAGGGCAGCGAAGTGCGCCTGAATACCGAGGTGGTGCGTGCCCTGTATCGCGCGGGCCGGGCGATCGGCGTCGTGATCCGCCGCGAGGGACGTGAAGAGACGATCGAGGGCGACGCGATCATTTCGACGATGCCGATCAGCGAGCTGGCCGCGAAACTCGATCCGCCCGCACCGGACGACGTGCGATCGGCTGCCGCCCGGCTGTCCTACCGCGATTTTCTGAGCGTGGCCTTGATCGTCGACCAGGCCGATGTGTTCCCCGATAACTGGATCTACATTCATGCGCCCGACGTTCGGGTCGCCCGCATCCAGAACTTCAAGAACTGGAGCCTGGAGATGGTCGCCGATGCCGCGACG
Source organism: Anaerolineae bacterium (assembly GCA_050695975.1). Classification (GTDB taxonomy): domain Bacteria; phylum Chloroflexota; class Anaerolineae; order Fen-1058; family Fen-1058; genus DASSFZ01. The sequence continues at coordinate 777 of JBOGUH010000021.1, read as the reverse complement.
ACCTGCCTGGGTCTTGAGTATTTCTGCACTGCCGGCGACGCGTTGTGGCAGATGAGCGACGCCGACTTGATCCGGCTGGGTGCGATGGAACTCGAAAAGATCGATCTGGTCAAAGCGGCCGACGTTCAGGATGGGGTGGTGGTTCGCCAGCCGAAGGCGTATCCGGTTTACACCGGCGAATACAAAGCCTACCTCGAATGTATTCGCCGTTTCCTGGAGTCGATCCCGAACTTGCAGACGGTCGGTCGCAACGGCCTGCACATGTATAATAACCAGGATCATTCGATGCTGACCGCGATGCTCGCAGTGAGGAACCTGCTCGGTGAGACGCATGACGTGTGGTCGGTCAACGTCGAGCGCTCGTACCACGAAGAGGTGCGCCTGCCGTCCAATTCGGAGACGGGTCAGGCTCAGGTGCCTGGCACAAAGTAGTCGGCGACTTGCCCCTTCCCGCCTTCAGACGCCCGTCACTTGACGTGCGCCTCGGCTGGGCATAGACTCTGGCGCGACAAGCGGTTAGTGTCTAGCCGTCGCCCCGCTCAGTGAGGCGGAACCCATGCCGTCTCACGCCGGCTAAACCTAGTTATACCGCCGTTCATAGTGCAATCAGATTGAGGCTCCCCAACACGGTATAGCAGAGCTAGGCTACTCAGTAACCTATGGCTAGATGGGACAAGTTCAAAGCTCACTTTGCTCTATATACTGGTGTCATTGGACTTGTCGCAGATACGATAACAATTTTAGGAGTCATAGGCGCAGAGCTGATATTACCAAGTG
>JBOGUH010000020.1:0-8107 GCA_050695975.1 Anaerolineae bacterium | reverse complement strand
GGGCTGAATCGCGGCGGTATTATAACAGATTGAAGGCGGGTGTCAAGAACAGGTCACTCAGAATCATCGTTCGACGCTTCGGCCGGCTGTTCGGCAGCCGCTTTCATCTCCATCGCCTGGCGCTCGGCCTGCAGCTTGGCCAGGCCGTTGCGCACCACGCTCAACGTTTTGGTCAGGTCAATGTCGAGCTCCCCAAGCACCTGCATCACGTAATCGTCGGCGTCGGTCTTGATGACTTCGGCGTCGCGCCGCGCCCGCTCGACGATCGTCGTCGCGCGGGATTCTGCGCCGCGGGCCAGCTCGTGCTCGGACATCAGACCCGATGCCTCCTCGCGCGCCAGCTCGACGATGCGGCTGGCTTCTTCATGCGCTTGCGCGATGATGCGATCGCGCTCCTGGTTCACCCGTTTGGCCTTCTTCACTTCTTCGGGGATGGCAATGCGCATCTGGTCGATGATGTCCCAGGCGCGCTGCTCGTCGACGACGACACCTTTGGTCAATAGCAAATGGCGGCCCTCGTTCAGCAGCGCTTCGAGCCGATCGATCAGGTGCAGGATGTCCATGTAATCCTCCCAGAGCTGAGCCGATGACGGCACTCAATCGTTCAATGAAACCGGCGACGTCTGATGTCCATGACCGGCTTTTCTGGCCAGCGCCCGCACGATGTGCATGGGCACCATGCCGGACACGTCGCCGTTCAGCAGCGCGACCTCGCGCACGATGCTCGAACTCAAGAAAGCGTATTCGCGGTTGGTCATCAAGCAGAGCACCTCGAGTTCGGGCGCGAGCTGCTTGTTGGTCAAGGCCATGCGCCATTCCAGTTCGAAATCCGACACGACGCGCAAGCCGCGCAGGATCACCTGTGCGCCGGCCTCCCGCGCGAAATCGACGGTCAGCCCGCTGTACGACGTGACGCGGACGCGGGGAATGTCAGCTACGGCTTCGCGCACCAATGCCAGCCGCTCGCTCACATCGAACAGCAGATTCTTCAGCGGGCGATCGTACACCCCTACAATCACTTCGTCAAAGATCGCCGCGGCGCGCCGGATGATGTCGAGGTGACCGTAGTGGATCGGATCGAATGTGGCGGGGTACACGGCTGTGGTCATGCAGAGTCCTCTTCGATTCAGTTCGTGCCAGCCGGCGATTCAGCGTAGTATAACATGCCGCTTGCGGATTTGCATAACGCGACCTCATCGACAGTGACCACCCATCACCGACGAAAACAAAACGGCCACAGTCCGGAGCGCACTGGCGGCCGCATCAAGCCCGCTGGGTCGATCGATTTATGCCTGCAGACCTGCCAGGTCTCCAAGACCTGGCAGGTCTCTAAACTTCATCGACCGGTCCACCACGAATTGCGCGAGCGGGGATCCATAAAGCTGCCCGTGTCGCGGACGACGACGCCGATCTCGCTGCCGATCGCGCGGCCGAGTGCCTGGCCGCCGCGCAGCGCGGGCAGTTGGCCTCGGCCAGCGGCATTCAGCGACCGGTACATCGCTAACAGGCTCGGCTCGACACACACCTTTTCCAGATGGATGGTATACCCGGTTATGACGTCATCTTCGCGGGTGTATTTGAGCGTGATGCGATTGGCGCTGGCGTACAACACCATCACGTCATTGCCGTCGCCGATGTCGTACCCGGAGTCTGGCACATGGATCGTTTCGCCGGGTGTTGTGGCCAGTCCAGCTAAAGTGACTTCCGGGTCGGTGTACACAGGCCCTCTGCAATTGCAGCCCCAATCCCACGCGTGGACTTGATAGACGTTACTGAACACGCCAGTGCGCCGGTCGGCGAAAAGCCAGGGTAGTTGAGGCGCGTTCGGATCCTGGCTACCGCTGTAGGTGACCAGCCCCTTGAACGCATCGGTGAGTTCGTAGCCGCGCAGCGCAGGGTTCACGTCGGGATGGGTTTCCATATCGACGCCGACGGCGGGGTTGGTCGGCGCGAGCGTTCTGTAGGCTGTGCCCGGAATGGGATCGCACGCCGTCTTCATCGCGATGGGAAGATAGACAATCGAATCGAGCCTGGCCGAGGATCGGGCGAGTGGGGGCGCGCTCGTTAACAGCAGACTCGTCACGCACAGCAGCGCCAACGTAGCCAAGCCCGGGCGTAGTCTGAGCGGGATTTTATGTGTTTGGCTTTTCATGGGGAAGTACTGTAACAACGAATGGATTTCGTGGCAATAGGTAATGGGGCAGGGGAGGGGAAGCAGGTGTAAGGGGCTCTTACTCCGTGCTTGTGTTGACCCGCTGCTTGAGCGCGTCCTTCATATCCTTCGGCAGCAGGTTTCACGGAATGCCAAGCAGCGCGCCGTGCATGGCGTACAGCGCGTTGAGTGTGACGCGCTCAGGATAAGCACCCGGTTTCTTTCCGGTTTCAGCTCAAATCCCCTTCGCCACCGCTCCAGAAGACCTGCATGCGGCGAGCGAGCGCGGCGTGATCGGGCGCTTCGAGGTGGGGGTCGGCGGCGATGACCCTCTCCGCTTCGCGGTGGGCCAGGTCGATCAGCCGCGCGTCGGCCAGCGCCGACAGGCGTATGTCGGGCAGGCCCGACTGCCGCGTGCCGAAGAACTCGCCCGGCCCGCGCAGTTCGAGGTCCTTTTCGGCGAGCACGAAGCCGTCCTGCGTCGATTCGACGGCGCGCAGCCGCTCGTTCATGCCGTTGGCGGTCGTGTCGGCCAGCAGCAGGCAGTACGATTTCTCCGTGCCGCGCCCGACGCGGCCGCGGAACTGGTGCAGCTGCGACAGGCCAAAGCGGTTCGCGCCCTCGATCAGCATGACCGTGGCGTTGGGCACGTCGATGCCGACTTCGACGACGGAGGTGGATACGAGCATGTCGAGCTCGCCGGCTGCGAACGCGCGCATCACGCTGTCCTTCTCGTCCGGCCTCATGCGCCCGTGCAGCAGGCCGAGCTTGAGTTGAGGGAAGATCGTCTTTTGCAGCCGCTCGTGCTCCTCGACCGCGGCCTTGGCTTCGATCTTTTCCGATTCTTCGACGAGCGGGCAGATGATGTACGCCTGGCGGCCCTTCTCGATTTGCGCTCGGATGAAGCCATACATCCGCTCGCGTTCGGTCGGCAGCACCACCCGCGTCTCGATCGGCTGGCGGCCCGGCGGCATCTCGTCGATGACCGATAGGTCGAGATCGCCGTACAGCGTGAGCGCCAGTGTGCGCGGAATCGGCGTCGCCGTCATCACCAGCACGTGCGGGCTGACGCCTTTTTGTCGCAGCGCCGCGCGCTGTCCCACGCCGAAGCGATGCTGCTCGTCGATCACGACGAAGGCCAGGTCGCGGAACTCGACGCCCTGCTGGATCAGCGCGTGCGTGCCGATCAGAATGTTCAGGCGGCCGTCAGCCAGTTCGGCCCGAATCGTTTCTCGCTCCGCTTGCGGCGTGCTGCCGGTCAGCAGGCGGATCGAGACAGGATGTTTCAGGCGGCTAGAGTCGAGTCCGGCGAACAGGCGCGTGAAGTTGCTGTAGTGCTGCTCGGTCAGGATTTCGGTCGGGGCCATGATCGCCGCCTGCGCGCCGGCCTGCGTCACCGCGAACATCGCCGCCGCCGCGACGATCGTCTTGCCCGATCCCACGTCGCCCTGGATCAGGCGGTTCATCGGCTGGCCGGAACGGATGTCGCTCAGCACGTCGTCGAGCGCGCGGCGCTGGGCCGTCGTGAGGGAGTAGGGTAGGCTGGCGAGGAAAGTATCCAGGTAGGAGGCGACTCCAGTCGCCGATTCAATCTCCAACACGCGCCCGGTCTGCGACTTCCACTGCTGCCGCTGTCGCAGCATACCCAACTGCAGCAGGAACAGCTCGTCGAAGGCCAACCGCTTGCGAGCGGCTTCGAGTTGGTGCGCCGAGTCGGGGAAGTGCGCCTGCGTGATCGCCTTGGGCAGGCTGATCAGCCCGGCTGACATCAGGATCGAATCGGGGATGAAGTCGGACACGCGCGGCGCCCAATAATCGACCACGCGCTTCATCAACTGGCGCAGCCAGCGCCCGGTCATGCCCTCCGTGAGCGGATAGACCGGCACCCGTCGCGCAGTGTGCAGCAAGTCTTTGTCGAGATGCTCCCACTCTGGCGACTGGAAGGTGAGCCGGCCCAGGTACTCGTCGACACGGCCGCTGACGACTATCTGCTGCCCACGCCGGATCTTGTCGTTGAGATAGGGATTGAACCAGGTGCATTGAATCGTGCCCGATCCGTCACTGATCACCGCCTGGAATAACTGCGCCCCTCCGCGCGTCCGGCGCAGCCCGGCTTCCCAGACCGATCCGATTACGGTGACTTCCTCGCCGTACTCCAGCCGGTTGATCGGCTTGAGCGCGCTGAAGTCGTCGTAGCGGCGCGGCAGCAGGAACAGCAGATCGCGGATCGTCTTCACGCCGAGCCGGTCGAACTTCTCGGCATTGGCCGGGCCGACGCCCGGAATTGCAGTGACTGGAGATTCGAGATGGGCACGATCATCGCGGTAAGGTCGCGGTTCTCGTCGTCGCGAGGACTCGTCCTGAGCGGAACGCAGTGGAGTCGAATCCTGAGCGGAACGCAGTGGAGTCGAAGGATGAGCCGCTTCACTTGGCGTGTCTTGGGCCTTGCCCTGCGAAGCCTGCTCTGCGAAGTCCCCGACCGAAGGGAGTGGGGAGCCTTGCCGAAGGGTCCCCGACGGCAAGGAGTGGGAAGCGAAGGGGGCGCTTGGCGAAGCCAGGGGATGTGGCGCCTCTTCCCGCTCCCCGCTTTCAATGGATGGCATGGCAGGCTGCTCTCGTTCGTCTGGCACGCTGGTCGCCGGGGCAGCACCAGGCTGAGAGGGCGGGGGGGATCCCGTTGTCGAAGCGACGGACTGGCTCAACAGGTCGAGCATCTCGTCGACCGCTTGGCGGCGCGTGTCGGGATCGCTCAGACCGGCGTAGGCGCGCAGCCGATCGGCGATGGCGTTCACGCGTTCCGCGTCGCCTGCTTCGCGCCCGGCTTCCTCTTGCCACTTCGCCGCGTACTGCGACAATCCACCGATCATCGCGCGGTCGCGGCAGCCGGTGTCGGCTTCGAGCTTCAGAATCTTGGTCAGTTTCTCGAACGACGCAGGTTGGAAATTCATCGTTTAGTTCTCGTCCTCAGGCTGTACGAGTCGCCGGACAGCACTCACCACGAATGCTGCATCGGCGATCGCGCGTTCCGCGTCAGCCGCGTCGTAATCGCGCTCGAAGTAGAATGATGGCGCTCTGGCTTCGGCCAGCCATCTTGAGGCAGCGTTGATTTGTGATAGCGTCGCCTCATCCAGGTCAACTTGACGTCGAGTCGCCTGTTCAACAAAGGCTTGACCGACGTCGTGCATCTTCGGAAAGTCTGCACCCAGAATGCGGAGACCGCCTTTCAAGGCGAGTTCAACAGCCTCTTGGGCGCGGCGAACGGCAATGTTGTAGTCGCCATCAGCGAGTGCTGCCCGGCCATCTCGCCTGAGAAGTTTCTCGGCGGTGTCTAACAACTTCCTGCCCGCTTCCTTGTTCGTCACAGTTCGAAAACCTCGCCCGCGATCAAGTCTGGCTTCAAGTCCCAGTACCACGTGCCGTCCGACAGCCAGACACGCCGAGAGCCCAATTGAGCCAGTCGCGCGCGCATAGCGGCTAGGCGTTGGGTGAAGAAGTGCTCTCGTTCGTACAGGATGATCGCTTCCTCGGTCATGTCCAGATATACGTAACGATTCTGGAGCGCTTCTTCTTCCGACAAAATTAGAAATCCCAATTGGGCGTAGGGCGCTTCGGCGTGTAACGCAAGCGCGGCGGGATAGAATCGGACTTGGTCCGATACCTCGATCGCGACAGATAGACACTCGTAGTAGGTCGACGGCGCATTCCGCCACACGATCAGAACATCAATGTCGCTCTCCGGATGCGCAGTGCGACGCGCAACCGACCCGTAAAGGACAACGGCGAGTAGATCGTCGTTCAGCTTCTGCCGCAGCGTATCCGCAAATGCTTCGGCATACTTGGTTTGCCGTTCGATTAAAGACATTAGGCTCACCTTCCGTGCTTGGCTTCGCCCGGTGAGAGTGATCAGGTGAAGTCAGACACCACGCATGCCACGCCCAGCCCGTTCGGGCCGACGTGGGTGCCGATAGCCGTCGTCGCTTCGACGACGTGGATCGGATCGCTCAGCGCCGGGTAGAGTGCACGGAACTCGTCGGCGAGGCTGCTCGCCGCATCGATCGCGTGGGTGTGCAGCACGGTCAGCCCGCGTAGCGCGCCCTGATCGGCCACCAGGTCTTTCAGGCGTTGGAGGCTGTGGGCGCGGGTCCGGGCGCGATCGAGCGGCAGCACCGCCCCGTTTCGCACTTCGACCAGCGGCTTGATTTTGAGCAGCTGACCGATCGCGGCGGCGGCCCAGCTCACGCGGCCGCTGCGCCGCACATACTCGAGCGTATCGAGCGCGGCGTACAGCCGCACGCGCTGCTTCGTCCGTTCCGCCGCGTCGACGACCTCGGCAGTGGATTTGCCCGCTTTCGCGGCGCGCGCGGCTTCGATCACCTGCCAGCCCAGCCCCATCGACACCTGTTCCGAGTCGACGAGCGTCACGTTCAGGCCGGGCACGCCGTCTGCGCCGATGAGCGCCGCGTTTTGCACCACGCTCAGCGCCCGGGCGATGTGAATGGAGATCACCGTATCGGCGCCGCTGTCCTGTAGGCGGCGGTACGCCGATTCAAACTCGCCCGCGCTCGGCGCAGATGTGCCGGGCAGCGGATTGGCCGAAGCGAGGCGTTCGTAGAATTCCTGGCGGCTGAGATTGATGCCGTCGTCGTACGATTGCGCGCCGAAGATGACGTGGACCGGCACGACGGTGATGTCGAGTTCGCGGGCGACCGCGTCGGGTATATCGGCCGTGCTGTCGGTGACCACTCGGATCATCCTTACCCCTGCCGCCCGACGCCTTCGTAAATCACAACGCCCAGGCTGTCTGGTCCAATCAAGCAAGCCAGCGAGGCGCCGTACATCATGACCGGGAAATACTGGCCGGGAAAGGTCTGCTCCAGCCGCTCGAGCAGCAGGCGCGTGTCTTCGGTCGGCTGCTCGCCGCTCTGCATGATCGCCACGCGCTCGATCGAGGTGAACTCCGACACGAACTCGACCAGCTTCTCGATCGCCTTCTCGCGTGTGCGGACTTTCTCCATCGGGATGATCTCGCCCTCTTCGATGGTCAAGAACGGTTTGATACCGAGCATCGTGCCCAGGATCGACTGGCTCTTGCTCAACCGCCCGGCGCGTTCCAGGTACGCCAGCGATTCGGTGAAGTACACCGCGTACATGTGCGGAATCATGCCGCGCACGATGCGCACCAGTTCGTCGAGCGGCTCACCGCGCGCGGCCGCTTCGGCGGCGGCTTCGACCAGGATGCCCAGTCCCAGCGAGGTGTTCATCGAATCGAGAATGACGATCTTGCCGCGGCCGAGGAACTCGTCGGCTGCCTGCCGCGCGCGCACGATTGTCTGTGTCATGCGCGACGAGGTGTGAATCGACAGGACCTGCTCGTTGCGTTTGATCCGCGCGGCGTACAGTGCGCGAAACTCCTCGACCGAGGGTGAATGCGCAGCGGGCATGGCGTTGTAATGCGGCAGCCTCCGAAAGAAATCCAGCGAGGTCAGGTCGATGCCGTCGCGGAAGGTCTGTGTTCCGAGCTGGATCATCTGCGGCATCACAGTGATGCCCAGCCGTTCGGGGACGGTGGGATCAGCGAAATGCGCGCCGCTGTCGGTGATGACGTGAACTTTGGTCAATCGGGTTTACTCTGCGCTTAAGATGTATGGGTAGTGCGGCTGACCGCCGTCGACCACTTCGATTTCAAGGTGGTCGTATCGATCGCGAATCGCATCGGCCAGCGTCCCCGCCTCATCGGCGCTGACCGAGTCGCCGTAATAGATCGTGACGAGCTCGCGATCGGCCGCTTGCATCTGGTCGAGCATGGTCCAGACCACGTCTTCGATCGATTCGCCCGCCGCGGTGAGCACGTCGTCCAGCAGCCCGATCGGCTGTCCGTCCCGCACCTTCACGCCGTTCATCTCGACCGACCGTGTGGCGATGGTGATTTCGGCCGTGCGAATGGTCTTGGCCGCA
>JBOGUH010000019.1:0-1781 GCA_050695975.1 Anaerolineae bacterium | reverse complement strand
ACGCCGGGATGCGCGAGCGCTTCGGCGATCATCTGACCGACGGCTGCGCCGGAGAGAACATCCTGATCAAAACTGGCGAGTCGCTCTGGCTGAGCGACCTCAGACGCGGCGTGGTGATTCGCTGCCGCGCGGCGGGCGCCGATTTGTGGTTGGGTGATATCCTCGTTGCCCAGCCATGTGTCGAGTTCAGCCGCTACGCACTGCGCATGCCGCAAGCCAAGAACAGCAGCGCCGCACTCAAACAGGCGCTCCAATTCCTGGAACACGGCACGCGTGGTTTCTATGCGACGCCATCCAACCACGGCGAGCCGCTCGTCATCTCGATCGGTGATCGGGTCTACCTCCCTCAATGAACTGTGAGAGGCATCTCTCGAAGATCCCCATAGCGGAACGGAGGGGACAGACGCCGACCATTCGTTTCGGCCGCACCGACCTGATGCTGCTGGCGCTCGTCAGCGTGTGGGGCGTCAATTTCAGCGTCGTCAAAGGCGCGATCAGCGGTCCCGACGCGCCCTTCTCGCCGATCACCTTCAACGCGATCCGGTTTAGCATTGCCGCAGTGTGTCTGCTTGCGCTCGTGCGATGGATAGGCGAAGCGGCCCCTGCATCCCGCCGCGATCGATTGCCTATCTTTGGACTCGGCCTGTTGGGCAACTCGCTGTATCAAGTCTTGTTCATCGTCGGCATCGATTTCACCTCGCCAGCCAACTCGGCTTTAATTCTGGCGACGGCGCCGGTGATCGTTGCGCTGATCGGGGCGGCACTGCGGATCGAGAAACTGACGGCGTTGGCCTGGATTGGCGTCGTCCTGTCGTTTGCCGGCATCACCCTCGTCGTATTGGGGAATCAAGCTGGCGCGGTTCGGATCGCTCAATCGGACGTGGCCGGCAGCCACAGCGGGTCATCTCTGTTCGGCGACGCGCTCATATTGCTGGCCGCGATGGTCTGGGCGCTGTATACGACGCTGTCCGCGCCGCTGCTCAGGCGCTACTCCGCGACGACGGTCACATCGCTGTCATTGGCTGCCGGCACGCTGCCGCTTATCCTTATCGCGCTGCCCGACCTCGTCCGCCTGAACTTGAGCGCGGTCCCGATCGCCGGCTGGAGCGCAGCGGTTTTCTCCGGCACGCTGGCGTTGGCCGCCGGCTATGCTGTCTGGAATCGCGGCGTCAAGCACCTCGGCGGCGCGCGGACGGCGGTCTATTCGAACCTGGCGCCGGCCGTCGCCGCCGGCGTGGCCTGGATCACCCGAGGCGATGCGCTCACGGTCTATCACCTGATCGGCGCGGCGATTATCTTGGCCGGTATCAATCTCACGCGGGTCGGCAGGCAATCACGAACGGAGCCGCTGCCGGCGGAGGAATGACCTAACCCCCCGGCCCCCTTCCCTGAAAGGGAACGGGGTACGCGACGCTCCCCCCCCGTTTCGGGGAGGGGTAGGGGGAGGGGTCGGAAAACCATTGAGTTACTATACTGGCTGCCCGGTTTGGGCGCACAAAGGCTGGGTGGGCAACTTTTTTCCGAAAGGCACGAAGTCGTCCGACTTCCTGCGCGAGTACGCCAGCCGCTTGACTGCCGTCGAAGGCAACACCACTTTCTACGCCGTTCCCTCGCCGGAAACCGTGCGCCGCTGGACAGCGGATACGCCCGACGGCTTTCGTTTCTGCCTCAAGATCCCTCGCACGGTCAGTCACGCCGGACTGCTCATGCCCCATCTCAAAGAGGCGCTCAACTTCGTCGATCGGATGCGCCCGCTTGGCCCGCGGCTCGGCCCACTGTTC
>JBOGUH010000018.1:0-2330 GCA_050695975.1 Anaerolineae bacterium | reverse complement strand
GTGGTGCAGGACACCATCCACATCGAGCAGCGCGTGCCGGTCCGCTTCGATCTGCCTATCAACGAGCTGCCCGGCACCGCCACCACGACCGAGCCTGTGCCGCTCAGCATCCCGGCCACGTTCTCGCTGGGCAGCTTCGGCCAGATTCACGGCACGGTATCGCTGGCGCTGCCCGCCAACTTGAGGTTGCCGGTGCGAATCAGTATGACGGTGCCTGTACAAAACGAGATTCCAGTCGTCTTCGACCAGCCGGTGGCGATCCCGCTGGGACAGCGCGGCCTGGGCCCGGTGATCGATCAGCTGCGCGGCGTGACTCAGCCGCTGCTCCAGATGATTCAGACTCTGCCCGATTCCATCGTCCCGTAACGATTGGGGCGACCCTTGCGGTAGCTGGGCAGGCGCGAGGCCTGCCCCTACCATTGACGTTTCACGTCGAACATGGAGATCCGATGAACGATCCGCGAACCGCCTGCCAAAGACACCTGCCTGACGCGCTGTCGCTGCTCAAACAGCTCATCGCCATCGAATCGCCGTCCACCGACAAAGCTGCCGTCGATCGCTGCTTGGGCCTCGTCGAGACGACCTTCGGTGGACTGGGGCTGACCACTCAGCGCGTGCCGGCTTCAGCCGCGGGCGACCAACTGATCGCCGACTTTCCAGGCCGTGACGCGCGAGCGGGCCGGGTACTGGCGCTGATGCACCTGGACACCGTCTGGCCGATCGGCACGCTCGAGCGTATGCCGATCCGCGAGGAAAACGGCTGCCTGTACGGCCCCGGCTCGTACGATATGAAAGCGAGCGTGGCGATCGTTTGGCTGGCCACCCGCGCTCTGCTCGACCTGGGCCAGTCCCCGCGCCGGTCTATCCGCTGTCTCGTCACGAGCGATGAGGAAGTCGGCAGCGACACGTCGGCCGAATTGATCCGGTCGGAGGCGCAGCAGAGCAGTTTGGTGCTGGTGATGGAGCCGGCGTTGCCCGGCGGCGAAATCAAAACTGCGCGCAAAGGAGTCGGCGATTTCAAAGTCGTCGCCTACGGGCGCTCATCTCACGCCGGAGGCAATCACGAGCGCGGCATCAACGCAATTCAGGAACTCGCCGGCCAGGTGTTGGCGCTGCAAAAACTGACGAACTACGCGCGCGGCACTACGGTCAACGTCGGCGTCATCGGCGGCGGCACGCGCAGCAACGTGGTGCCCGAACGGGCCGAGATGGAAGTCGATTTCCGTGTGGCGAGCCTGGCCGAGGCGGAGCGCATCGCCGAAGCGTTCCAATCGCTCCGACCGATGCTGCCCGAGGCCCGGCTCGAGGTCACCGGCGGGCTGAATCGCCCGCCGATGGAACGCAATGCGACGATGATCGCGACGTTCGAAAAGGCGCGCCGCATCGCGGCCGGGATCGGCATCGACCTGAAGGAAGGCTCGACCGGCGGCGGCAGCGACGGCAACTTCACCGCCGCGCTCGGCATCCCCACGCTCGACGGGCTGGGCGCGATAGGCGACGGCGCGCACGCGCTGCACGAGCAGATCGTGATCGAGAGCCTCGCCGAGCGCGCGGCGCTTCTCGCCGCGCTGTGGATCGAATGGGAATGAGAGTCGCTGCGTTGGCGTTAAATGGAGATAAACTGAGATGTCTAACAAACTTGATCGATTTACCGAGCGATGCAGGCGCGTGCTGACACTCGCGCAGGAAGAAGCCGAACGACTCAACCACGACTACATTGGCACCGAGCACCTGCTACTCGGGCTTGTGCGAGAAGAGAGCGGCGTCGCCGGGCGTGTGCTGCGCACGCTGAACGTGCAGCCGACCCAGGTCGTCGAGAGGGTCGAGCGCATCACCGGCCCCGGCCGCCGCACGCCGTTCAGCAAGATTGATCTCCTTCAGTCCACCCGGCGTGCGATCGAACTGGCAGTGGACGAGGCCCGGCACATGGGCGATTACTACATCGGCACTGAGCACCTGCTGCTGGGCCTGATACGCCAGAAGCGCGAGGTCGCGATCGATATCCTGAATCAACTGGGCGTGAGTGCCGATCACATCCGCCGTGAAATTGCCAGAGTCAGGCGTTCACGCGACGAGCCCGATTCATAGGGCCGCGATCCGCCAAACGCCTTGGAGTTATGAACCGGAGTTTGGCGACCACCATATCTGGCGCCGGAGTCGAGGCTTTAGCCGGTCTTGACCGCCAGATATGACCGCCTAACCCTAAAGGGGGCTTCGCACAGGCTCGACTCCTAAAATTCGCCAGACTCCAGTTATGAAGAAACCCGGTTTCTTGAAGAAGCAGCCGGGTTTCTGATTTTTACGGATACTGCGCCAGCACGCGCTTGAGA
>JBOGUH010000017.1:0-4925 GCA_050695975.1 Anaerolineae bacterium | reverse complement strand
CCGTTCAGCCGAGGCAGATCGAGCGACGCACGCTGCCACAACCAGCCCAGCGCAACCGCCCCGGCGATGCCTAACAGCACCCAGATCTGGTAGTAAAACTTGAAGACCATATTCATGCGGCTGATGTCGCCGCGGAACACCACGACTTCGACGGCGACGCTCAGCGCCAGCGCCAGCAGCACCAGCAGCATCCAGAAGCGGGTCACGACCGGTAGCCTCGGACGCAGTATCAGCGCGAGCAAGACGAGGATCAGCGGCCCGGCGACCAGGATCACCGTCACGCCGGTCACTGCGAACGCCGCCATTACAAGCAAAATCACCGTCAGCGGCACGCCGGCCAACCAGCGCCAGTCGCCCAAAGCGTTCCACGCCGCGCCAACCCAGCGCAGCCCCCAGCGCCGCGCCTCAAGGATCAGATACGTGACGATCGGCAATAAGAAGATACCGTGGACAAACAGATAGGCCCACAGCACCGTCTTCGATCCTTGCCAGGGTTCGATCGAGGTCGTGCCCAGACGGTCTGAAGACGCGAACGGCAAAAACAGCACTTGAGCGAACGCGAAGAACAGCCCAACCCGCAGCACGAACCGGAACCACGTCGCTTTCGCGGCCAATGATTCCGATGCCCACGTCCCAAACGCCAGTGCCACCGCACCCACGCCAAGATACGTTGGATAATCCGCCGAATTAGCCGCTTTCAATGCGCCGAGCGCCAGCCCACCCAATACCAAGCTTAACAGACCCGTCCAGGTAGTCTTCAGCCACAGAGACACAGAGGACGCAGAGAAAAATCTCCGTGTGCTCTGAGGCTCTGTGGCCAGCGACAGGCTCAGCGGCGGATGCGTCAACCACGATGTCGCCAGTCCCAACAGCAGGATCGTGATGGGCAGCGCCATCATGTGCGCATGCAGATCGGCGTACAGGAATGTGAAGAACGGCAGCTCTGTGATCGGGCCGGCCTCGCCGTCTCCGGGCGGAATGATCCGCGTCGGGTTCCAGTACCACCAGTCCGATGGAATCGCGATCGCCTGCTGGCCCGTGACCAATTTGAGCAACCCGTTCCCGAAGTCAACCGCCGTCTTCAAAGCCGGGATGGTCGTGTTCAAATCGGTCTGCCCAACCTTCGCCACCTCGTCCGTGATCAGTTTGACCTCGCCCAGATTGCCGATGAGCATGACGAAGATCGCCGCGATCACTCCGACGATCATCGGCAGATTCCCATGCTCCCGATGCCGGCCTCGCCGGTTCTGGCGCGCGCCGAATCGACTGCCGATACCGTGCGCCACACTGAACGTGGCCAGCGCCGCCAGCGCATAGATCAACGGCACCGCGAAGTTATACGCGATGGACGGGACGCTGCCCAACAGTTTCGTCAACGTGGCGACCATGACCCATCCATAGTAATAGTACGTCAGGAAGCCGCCGGAGAACCACGGATCGTACGGCGGGAAGTATTGCGACTTGATCACCGCATTGAAGTAGGCAAAATCCATCGGCTTCTCGCCGCCCTTCCACGGGTGCCACAGATCGGGATTGCCGAAGCGCAGCAGCAGGAACAACAGGAACGCCGACGCGAAAACGATCTCCTCAACCAAGATCAATCGCGCATTGCGACGTAGAAACTCACGGAACTCTCCCCATCGCGAGTGTGCGACCAGCGCGCCAGCGGCGGCCATCAGCACAGCCATCAGCAGGATCGTTTCGCGCGTAAAGGGTAGGGCACGGAAGCTCGCCGCGAACCAGATCGAGAACGACAAGAGCAGCACGCCCAGCGTGCGCGCCAGCCCGTAGCCGCGATCGGCCAGGCCCGGCACGGCGACGTACAACATCGGGAACACGGCCCAGCCCAACAGGGCGACCAACACGTACCAGGCGATTGCGCCGATGCCGGGATTCGCGTTGAGCGCACTGTTGCGATCGAACAGTTGCGACCACGTGCCGCTGGCCTGCTGAGTTTGCCACGCCTGCGCGGTCAGCATCTGGCCGGTCGGCGAAGCCGTTTCATTGCGCGGCGTGAAACCGTTGTACGCCGCCTCCAGGTCGAAGCGGCTCAACTTAGCGATCACCCCCTGCAATGAAAAGTTTGGCTGTTTCCTAAAGATCAGCACGCGCGGGTGATCGTATACGCTGAAGGCTTCCTCGGCGGGCGGGAATGGCGCCGAGATCACGCCTGGCTCAGGCAGGCGGGTCGGATCGGGCCACAGCCCCAACGCCTGCGTCGTCTCTTGATCCGGGAACTCAAACGGGCCTAACGTGGGATACGACGTGAACTCGGCGACCTGCTCAAAGCCGAGTTGGCCTGTGAACAGCAGCCGGTAATATTCCGACGTGAGTGGGTAACGCAGCGGCTGGCGCGGGATCGTTCCATAGAGCCGGTTACTGGTCAGGAAAATGTAATCGGCCTGGTCCAGCCAACCAATCATCTTCCCCAGCTTCTCGGTCGTATCGTCGTCGTAGTTAGTCATCTCGAGGCCAAGATAGAAGCTGAAACCGTCACGGCCGCCCAGGCGCAGCGGGGCGCCGTCATCCCAGTGCTCGTTCGCTAACACGCTGCTGGTGGCGACGAGTGTGCCCTGGGTGGCTTCGCCGACGAAGTAGTATTGCCGATCGGCTGCCAGCGCTGCGCTATCAAAGGTCAACGCATACGCTCCGGCCGGTGAGCCACCCGGCACTTCGAGCGTGCCCTCGGCGATGGCCTGTGTGCCCTCCGAATCGAGCGCGATCTTCACGCGCAGCACGTTCGACGACACGCTTTCGGTGAGCGTGCCATCCACACCCGAATCGGACAAACTACGGAAGGTGATGCCGGTGAGCTCGCCGCTCGTCGGCGTGCTGAAGCCGGTCACCTGCCGCAATCCCGGACTGAGCGTCGTGACGCCAGGCAGTTGCAGTTGAACGTTGCGCGGACCGCTCGAATCGGTATAGTGCAGCGTGGCTGCGCTGGGAATGTTCTCGTAGATCCATTCCGATGCGGCGACGCGCGTCACCGGGCGGCGATAGATTTGTGTGAAGGCAACGGCCCACAGGAACGTACCCATCAGCACGACGATCGGCAGCCCATACGCACCGATCCGCGCCAGGCGTTTGTAGAAGGCATCTGTGTAGGAGGCATCTCCAGATGCCGACCTTGATCTCGACCTCGCCCAATTCCAGGCCGACATCAACAGCCAGCCGGCGAACATCGCCATGAACGGATAAATCGGCAGCAGGTAACGCATCGACTTGACCCACTGCAAACCTTGCCAGGCGAAGTATGCCGTCACCCACAGCCAGATCAGCAGGTGCTTCGAGGAAAGAACGGCGCGCAGCCAGTCGCCGATGCGACGATTATCACGCGAGAGTATTGTCCGTCCGAAGATCTTCCAGCCGGCAAAGGCCCAACCGATCCAGGCGATCAAGCCCAGCGGCACGCCCATGCCCCAGAACACCATGCTGATCCACGGGAAGAGGATCGCGGGCCGATCCGTCCATTGCACGCCGGGCGGGCCACCCGGATCTTCACCGCTCACGACTTTCGAGATATATGACATGTTGTCCAGCCAGCGCTCTTCGGGCGTGAGCAATCCGCCGAACGCGTTGGGCATAAAGATGCGGAAAGTGATCAACGCGGCGATACCTGCCACAACGACCTGGCTGAGCGCCAGCTCGATCCGCGCGCCGTTGCGGCGATCGCCCCAGGCACGCATCGCGCGCCCAAGCGCGGCGATCGCCAGAATGCCCAGCACCGGCGCGACGTTGATGCGGCAGGCCATCGCCAGCCCGCTGCCGGCGCCAGCAGCGATGAAGTGCAACATCGAGCCGGTCTTGCTCGCGCGCACAATGAAATACATCGCGGCTGCGACGAAGAATGTGGCAAAGGTATCCGCCGTGAAGAAGTGCGCCTGCTGCAAGTGCAGTGCGGCCGGCGCGCCGAGCGCCATCGCCATCAAGCCGGCCCGCGTGCCGTACACTTCGCGCGCGATGAGGAACAGCCAAACCAGCGTGCCCAGATCGAACAGCGCAGAAATCACGCGGCCGACCAGCGCAACTTCATCGTAGCCCGTCATCGGGCGAAGCGATCCGTCAGCACGCACGCAGAACGTGTCGAAACCCAGGCCGCGCATGAGCGAATCGAACGGGGTGGGCGCCGGCCGGCCCGTCGTCCCATCGATTGGCGCATCGGGCGCGGGTGCGCACAGGCCAGCTAACCCTTCCGCAACAAGCCGCGTGAACGTGATGGGGAAGTCGCCGTAGACAAAGAACGTGTAGCCTCGGTTACGCGGGTTGAGCGGCGAGTCTTTCGCGTCGAAGTAGCTGCCCAGACTGTCCGGTATTTCAACTGAAGTCAACACTTGCGTGAGGAAACGCTCGTCGGGATGCAGATGTTGGTTATCATCCCAATTCAACCCGGCAAACCGGAAATAAAAGCCCATCAACAGGATGCCGATGAACAGCAGTGGGTATACCAGCCGGTTCAGGCTCTGGGAGCTGGGGGAACTGAGGGAACTTGATGGCTTGCCTGCATTATTCATCGAACCCATTCTGCACAAATCCCTTACACAAGTCCTACGGTTGGCCGATCGGGCTGTAGGCGTACCCAACCACGTCGCCTGCTTGATTCGTATACGGCGTCACCGTGCCGGCACCAAAGACCTGGCCCAGCCGCGCCTCGACGGGACCGGCGTAGGGACGCGTGTAGAAGATACGGCAGTCCGTCGCGCACACGGGGCGTAGATCGACCTGATTCAACTCCTCCGGATCGATCATCGTCCAGGCAATACCCGTATCGAAGTTCTGCAACCCCCAGGGCGTGAAATCGGGCGGATACGCTTCGTCGCGAACAAACGCCACGCTCGATCCACGCGGCAGGTCGAATGTCGACAATAACATCGACATTTCCAGGTTGGGTGTATATCGATGCGGCATCTCGACTAAGTACGCCCGCA
>JBOGUH010000016.1:0-6527 GCA_050695975.1 Anaerolineae bacterium | reverse complement strand
GGCATGTCCTGAGCGCAGTCGAAGGGCCGAAGGGACGCGGTTGGCGAGCATCGAGTGCAGTATTCATGCGTCGGGGCGCGCCACCGGCGCATGGACAACTCCGTGGGAGATGGCTGCATTTTAGCGTAAAACGTGAAGTTGTAAAACGTGAACCGGGATCATGCGCCAGCACGCTTCACCTATTGCCTTTTACGCAGGCGCTACCCGGCATACTTTCGCAGTACGGTATCTACGCTGCCGCCGTAACCCTCGCCGAACAAGTTGAGGTGATTGAGCAGGTGGTACAGATTGTACAGGTCGCGCCGATCGGCGTAACCCGGCGCGAGCGGCCAGGCCGCGTTGTAAGCCGCGTAGAACTTCGGGCCGAACCCGCCGAACAGTTCGGTGAAAGCGATCTCGGCTTCGCGGTCGCCGTAATACACAGCCGGGTCGATCAGCACCGGCTCGCCGTTCGGGCCGGTGATGAAATTGCCGCCCCACAGATCGCCGTGCAGCAGCGACGGGGCGCACGCCGATTCATCGATCCATTCACTCAGCCGCGCCATCAGCCGCTCGATGAGCGCTGTGCGTTGGGCATGCAGGTGGCCGTTGCGGCGGGCCAGTTCGATCTGGAAGCCAAGCCGCCGATCGCGGAAGAACTCGAACCAAGAGGATGCCGGCTGATTGCGCTGTTCATTGGCGCCGATGTAGTTGTCGTGGTCGAGGCCATAGGTCTGGCCGAGCACGCGATGCTGCTGCGCCAGCTGCTCGCCCAGCGCTGTGGCCGCATCGGACTTCGAGCCGCGCGCGTCGATCCATTCCAGCACGAGCGTGGGTGGTTCGTCGATGACGGCGATGGCTTCGGGCACGCGCACGGCGTGAGCCGATTGCAACAGGTGCAGCCCGCGCGCTTCGACCTCGAACAGTCGCGGGAGGGCCTTGAGATTCCACTTGACAAGGTATCGACTCCGATCGGAAACGACGCGGGCCGCCTCGTTGATGTCGCCTCCGCCGACCCACTCGATCGAGCGGATCGGCGTCGTATCGCCGGCAGCAGCCAATGCGTGTGCCAGTGTAGCGCGAAGTGTATCGGGGATCATCGGGCTTGTAGGAGGCATCTCCAGATGCCGACCACCAGATGCCAACCGCCTATAGGTCTTTCTGTTGTCGGAGGTATTCGAGCAGCCCGCGCGCCCCGACCAGCACCAGTTGATAGACTTCCTCGTATTTGCCGGAATAGTACGGATCGGGCACATCGCGCGTGGTGACCTCCGGCGCGAAGTCGAGCAAGCGCGACGCTTTGCCGTCAGTGTGATGTCCGAAGGCGCGCAGTTCGCGCAGGTGCCCCTCGTCCATGGCTATGATGTAATCGGCGCGGGCCAACATCGCCGGGTTGACCGTCTGCGCGCGCTTGCCGGCGATCGGCGTGACGTCGTGCCGGCGCAGAATGTCGAGCGTGCCGCGATGCGGCGGCTCGCCGGTGTGCCAGTCGCCCGTCCCCGCCGATGCGATCTCGAACCGATCCGATAAGCCGGCCTGATCGATCAGCTGCGTGAATACGGCTTCAGCCATCGGCGAACGGCAGATGTTGCCCGAGCACACGAACAGGACGCGGATCTTGTCGTTTGCGGTGCGCGACACGCAATCCTCCCTTCATGCTGTATAGCGCCTATTGTTCCGGGTGATGCCAAGTTTGTCAAGGCAGTCGCTGCCGAGGGCATGTCGTGGTTGCCAAGCCGCGACGAAAATGTTAAACTCGCTTCGTCGTCATCGCCACTCTAGGAGCTGCCTGATGATCGTCGTCGCCAATCGTATCTCTGTCGCTCCCGGCTACGAACAGGCCTTCGAGGAACGCTTCGCCGATCGCGAGTCGAACCTGCGCGGTCTGCCGGGCTTCGTCCGCAATCTGGTTCTGCGTCCGGTCAAGGGTGACACGTACATCGTCATGACGTTCTGGGAGGACAGGGCTTCGTTCGAGAACTGGGCGCACAGCGACGCATTCCGCCAGGCGCACGCACGGCCCGCCTCGCCGGAAATGTACTCCGCGCCGAGCGTGCTGGAAATCCACGAGGTCGTACACTTGGTCGAGGCCTGATGCCGTCGCTTGTGTTTCGTTCCGCTGATCGCTGCACATCTGCGCAGCTCAGTGGATTGCTCACCCGCGCCTAGCGATGAACATATGCCTGAAATAACGCTCAACGGCATCGTGCTGCATTATCTCGACGAAGGCCGCGGCGATCCGATCGTGTTCCTGCATGGGCTGGGGTCGTGCGGCGCAGACTGGGTGCTGCAAACGCAGCCCTTCGCAGCCGAGTTTCGCGTGATCGCGCCCGATCTGCGCGGGCACGGCCGATCGAGCAAGCCGGCCGCGCCGTACACCGTCGCGCTGTTCGCGTCGGACGTGGCAGCGCTGCTCGATGCGCTGTCCATCGATTCTGCGCACCTGGTCGGGCTGTCGTTGGGTGGATTGGTCGCGCAGCAGCTCGCGATCAGTTTTCCGCGCCGGGTGCGCCGGTTGGTCCTCACCAGCACCTTTGCGTACCTGCTGTCGGGCAGCGTGATCGAATTGGCGCAGGTGCTGCGACGCGGGTTGATCTCACTGCTGCTTCCGTTGGAACGCAATGCGCAGCATGTGGCCAGGGGATTGTTCCCCCATCCGCATCAGGCAGAGCTGCGACGCCTGACGGTCAGACGCCTGATCGAAAACGATCCGGCTGCATACCGCGCCTCGATCGCGGCGATCCGCCGGTTCGACTCGCGCCGTGAACTGAGCCGGATCGCCAGCCCGACGCTCGTCGTCACCGGCGAACGCGATGGCACCGTGGCGCGTGCGCGGCAGCGCGAACTGGCTAGCGGCATTCGCGGCTCGCGCTGGGAAGTGATTCGCAACTCGGGTCATGCGACGCCCATCGATCAACCAGATGTATATAACGCGCTGCTCCGGGCGTTCTTGCGAGATGGCCGCGCTGCATGACAATCCACGGCGCGCGATTTGTGCGTTTAGCAAGATCAGGCTATTGACGCACACCCTAGCCCTGAAGGATATTAAATGCAGCTCGCCGTTTCCTCGTGGTCGTTTCATAGCCCGCTGTATGCCGGCGCTCTTCGATTGGCCGACGTGCCGCAAGCAGTCTATGAACTGGGCTTCCGACACGTGGAACTCAATGACCTCTTCCTCACACCGCCGCCGCCCGGCCGGATCGCGCGACTGCTCGGCGCGGCGCCCGTCCAGGCCAACACACCCGACTATGGACGCAAGTCCCTGGTGCGGCTGCGGCAGAACCGGCTGCGCAGCGGCGCGCGCCTGGCATGCTGGACGGTCGAAACCGATCTCACGCTGACGTCGCCGGAGGACCAGCATACGCAGCGCGCCTACCTGGGTACGGCGATCGAAGCGGCGCGATTTTTAGGCGCGCCCATCCTGCGGCTGACGTTGGGCGGAGACGGTGGCGATCGCGCCGGGTTGAGCCGGGCGATCGATCTGCTTCGCAGCGTCGCGCCGGTGGCAGTCGCATCCGGAGTGTGGCTGGCGATCGAGAATCACGGTGGATTGAGCAGCGCCGCCGGGTCGTTGGAGGAGGTCGTCGCCGCATTCCGATCGAGCGGTGGTCCGGGGGAGCGGCCGATCGGCGTCTGTCTCGATCTGGGCCACTTCGCCGAGGGGGAACATGCCGCCGGCGTCGCCCGACTCGCGCCGCTAGCGATCCACGTCCACGCGCCGGCGCAGGCGTTCGACGAGCGCGGCGAGGAAACTTCGATCGATTACGGCACGTCGCTGGCGACGCTGCGCTCGGCAGGCTATGACCGCGCCATCAGCATCGAATACGCCGGCGACGACGATCCGCGTGAGGGGATCCTCAAAACCAGGGCGCTGATCCAGAGATATTGGGACAGTTGAAGGGGTGGCCGGCGTTTTCGAGAGGTCCGCCCATTGGACAGAGGACACACAATGAATCTTGAGCATACACAAATCGGGAAGCGCCGCCAGCCCTGGCGCAGGCTGGTTGCGACCAGCTTCCTTTTGGCGGCAGCAGCGATTGCGCTTACGTGGATCAGCCAATTCGCTCAAGCACGACCATTGCCGTCACCCGGCAAGTCCCATGCGTGCCCGGGACATTGTCTTGATCTCATCGAGACCTTCGAAGGGACGCCTTTGGCTTTCTGGGATCTCACCCCCCCGCAGACAGGGGACCCTAAGGAGCCCTATTGGCATCTTGTGACAACCGGTAGCGCATGGCAGCAGTATCACAGCGCGTCAAGCGCAATGCACTTTGGAAGTCCGGAGGGACAAATCGGGGGAGCGTGCCCCCCTCATTGCACGATCTATGCAGGCAGCCTGACTTATAAAGGCGACCCGATTTACCTTCCGCTCGCCGACACGCGAGCATTCATGACTTTCTGGAGCTTGGAAAACACCGAGATGTCGATCCCAGATAACGTTACATGCTATCAACAAGCCACCTGCGCGTATGACTCGCGTCAGGTATGGATTTCCGGCACGCTCAACCCCGGCTGGGTGCTCAAGTGGGACACCCGGATCAATCCGACGACTGAGAACCAATGGCACAGCATATCCATTGATATTTCAGAGTATCTGGATCAGAGCATCCGTATGCGGTTTGTATTCGACACGATCGATGGGCGCAACAACGATACTTCGCGGCCTGGAGGATGGTACGTCGACGATATCCGGCTCTACACATTCACACCGTCCAGCTTCATCAGGTTGCCTGTCATTCTGAAAAATAAATCGCCGTGATATTCAGTATGCTCGGCGTGAACACTTGCACCACTTTTTAAAAGCCGCCTCCATTTGAAGGCAAGTGCGGTGTTGCCAAATCCACGCCACACCGATGGATTTAGCAATCCATAATGTTGGCTAGCCACGCCGTCCCCGGCGCGGGTCAAGGGCTAAACGTCGCCGGGGCATGCCCTGAGCGTAGTCGAAGGGACGGCGGCGAGAGCATCTTGATGCAGCGGAATCGTGAAATGAAAGCCCCGCAGGAGCTCGGCCTGTGGGGCCTTGTGTTACTCAGTGTTCTTGCTTGACCGCCTTCACCGCATCGGCGTAGGCATTCAGCGTCTCGTCGATGTCGGCGTCGGAATGCTCGTAGCACAGGAACCATGGCTCGCGGAAGTCCGGCTCGGCCATCGCACCGCGCTCGATCATCTCCAGGATGATGTGCTCGTACAACTTCAGGTCGCTGGCTAGGCAGTCGCGATAATCGCGCGGCGGCGTGTCGATGCCGACGACGAAGCCGAACATCTGCGGCGGCCCCATCATCGCATGCGGGATGCCGGCGTCCGTCAAGATGCGGTCGAGGCCGGCGATGAGCTTCTGGCCGCGCCTGGCGATGCTGCCGATGATGTCCTGCTCTTCGAGTATTTCCAGCGTCGCGTCGGCGGCGGCTGTGCCGGGAACGTTGCCGACGTACGTGCCGCCGTGCGCGACCGAGCCCGGCCCCACCACGCTCATCACCTCCTCCGTTCCGGCGATGGCGGCCAGCGGGAAACCGTTGGCGACCGACTTGGCGTAGGTCGCCAGGTCAGCCCGCACGCCGAAGTATTCCTGCGCGCCGCCGTTGGCGATGCGGAAACCCGTCTTCACCTCGTCGATGATCATCACAATGCCGTACTCGTCGCATAGCCTGCGGATGTGCTGCAGCCAACCCTCGACCGGCATGACTGACGCGCTGTTGCCCATCACCGGCTCGACGATGATCGCGGCGATGTTGCCCCAGCGCGCCTTGACCGTTCGCTCCAGCATCTCGAAGTCGTTAAAGGGCAGGTTGATCACCAGGTCGCCCATCACGCGCGGGATGCCGCTGCCCGACGGCACGTTGATCGGGCTGCGCCGGGAGCCTAGCCCGTCGCGCGAGGCCATCGCCGTCGTCCACAAGGTGTAGTCGTGGAATCCGTGATAACAGCCCTCGAATTTGATGATCACCTCGCGGTTGGTGAAGGCGCGGGCGATGCGCAGCGCGTGCATCGTCGCTTCCGTGCCGGAATTGGCGAAGCGGACTTTGTCCATGCCGGTCATCCGAGCAATGCGCTCGCCGACGGTGATCTCCAGTGGATGTGTTGCGGCGAATACGCCTCCGTCTTTAATCGCTTGAGTGACGCGCTCGACGACGGCCGGGTAGCCGTGGCCGAGGATCACCGGACCGAAGGCGAGGCGATAGTCGATGTAGCGGTTCTCGTCGGCGTCGAAAACGTAGCCTTTTTCGCCGCGGACGAACACGTTGGTGTCTTCGCCCCAGTAGCGGAAGTTCGAATTGACGCCGAGGGGGAATACCTTTCGCGCGCGTTGATACAATTCGCGCGTGCGGGTGCGAGTGCGTGCCATGAGAGTGTCTCCTGTTTCGTGTGAGGTGAACGGTGTCCACAACGATCTGAAAGATTGTTGTTCAAAGCAGATGGAATGCTGCGTGATCGGGTAGACGTGTAGCGCGACAAGTCAGCAGTGGGTGGTGGCCCATTCGCTCCGGTAGTGGTCAGGATGCACAAAAGGCCGGTCTATCGGCAGAAGCGTGCGGACGGTCCAGGGA
>JBOGUH010000015.1:0-1807 GCA_050695975.1 Anaerolineae bacterium | reverse complement strand
TGACCAATCAAAAGGGCGGTGTGGGCAAAACAACCACCGCCGTCAACCTCGGCGCGTACGTCGCGGCGAAGGGCAAGCGCACGCTGCTGATCGATCTCGATCCGCAGGCTAACGCGACGTCGTCGCTCGGTTTCGATCAGCGCGCGCTGTCCATCTCGACCTACGATGCGCTCATCAACCACACGCCCCTGCCCGATGTGATCCAGCTCACCAAACGCGTGCGCCTCGACCTGGCGCCCTCGTCACTGGCGCTGTCTGGCGCGGAAGTCGAGCTGGCGCCTATGGCGGATCGCGAGAAACAGCTGAAGCGCGCTCTCGATGCGCTGAGCGCGAACTACGATTACATCCTGATCGACTGCCCGCCGTCGCTGGGGCTGCTCACCCTGAATGGGCTGGTCGCGGCGCAGGGCGTGATCGTGCCGGTGCAGTGCGAGTACCTGGCCCTGGAAGGGCTGACGCGGTTGATGCAGACGATCGGCATCGTGCGCAAATCGCTCAATCCGAAGCTGGCCGTGCGCGGCATGCTGATGACGATGTTCGACGGACGCGCGCGATTATCGCAGCAGGTGGTCGACGAGGTGCGCAAGCACTTCCCCGATCGCGTGTTCCACACCGTCGTCCCGCGCAGCGTGCGTCTGAGCGAAGCGCCGTCGTATGGCGAGCCGATCCTGTCGTATTCGCCGTCCTCGACGGGCGGCCTAGCCTACGCGCGGCTGGCCGACGAACTGCTGGCCGGGGACAATGGTCAGTTATAACAAGGCCATGAGCAAGAAGAAGACTGGACTCGGCAGGGGGCTGGGCGCGCTGCTTCCCGAAACGGACGTGATGGCGGGCCGGAGCGAAGCGCCGACCGGATCGATCGCGCCTAACCCGCGCCAGCCGCGCGCGCACATCGACGAGACCGCGCTGCGCGAGCTGGCCGATTCGATCCGCGAGCACGGCATGATCCAGCCGCTGGTGGTGACCCGCGCCGGCGACAGCGCCTACACCCTGATCGTCGGCGAGCGGCGCTGGCGAGCGGCGCTGCTGATCGGACTGGAGAGTGTGCCGGTCGTGGTCAAAGACGTCGCGCCGCAGCAGATGCTCGAGCTGGCGCTGATCGAGAACGTCCAGCGCGCCGACCTGAACCCGCTCGAAGAGGCGCTGGCGTATCGGCAGCTGATCGACGAGTTCGGGCTGACGCAGGAGCAGGCGGCGCAGCGGGTGGGCAAGAGCCGCGTCGCCGTCACCAACACGCTGCGCCTGCTCAAGCTGCCCGATTCGATCCAGAAGCGGTTGGCGGACGCCTCGCTCAGCGAAGGGCACGCCCGCGCGCTGCTGATGCTCAACGACACGACGCACATGCAGCGGCTGGTCAGCCAGATCGTGAGCGGCGGCTTGAGCGTGCGGCAGGTCGAAGAGCTGGTGCGTCGCCTGAACGCGGGCAAAGCGCAGGCCAAGCAGCGCAAGGGCGTCGACGGCGTTTCGGCCAACACCCGATCGCTCGAAGACAAGATGCGCCGCGCGCTGGGCACCAAGGTCAACCTGTATCGCTCCAGGCGCGGCGGCAAGGTGGTCATCCACTTTTATTCGGAAGATGAGTTGGACGCGATCTATCGTCGGATCGTGCAGGACGAATGAAGAAAACACTCACAATTGCCGAAAGAGGCGTCTCGCCTCAAATCATTATTGAGCCAACTTATGGAACAGGAAATTTCATTCACGCGGTGCTGAAGTCATTCCCGAAAGCTGAACTGGGCGCGCTGGACGCGCGTAATCTGCCCGTCAAGCGCAATCTCAAAGCTCTCAATGGACTGGACGCAATAAC
>JBOGUH010000014.1:0-4375 GCA_050695975.1 Anaerolineae bacterium | reverse complement strand
TGCCCTGAGCCCTGCCGAAGGGTCCCCGACCGAAGCCCGCCCTGAGCGCAGTCGAAGGGGGAGTGGGGAGCGCAGTCGAAGGGTCGAAGGGTGCTCGCGAATCCCAACGCATCCTTCGACTACACTTCGCTGCGCTTCGTTTCGCTCAGGATGCTCAAGTTACCTTCATATATTGACGAATCGAAGCGAGCGTGCTACGATTCGGCCCAGATAAAAATGGAGAGCGTGGGGCGATCCTCACGCTCTCTTGCATGTGAAGGACAAGCATGATCGTCATCAAGCAAATCGTTGCCAGCCTACTGATACTCCTCTTTGTAAGCGCCTGCGCTGTGGCGGCACCCATCGCAGAGCCGACTCCTACATCACAGCCAACTGTATCACTGAAACCAACATCCACATCGACCCTAACTGCAGCGCGTCAACCTACCGCGTCGCCGACGATGGTGCCGAGTGAAACACCATCGCCCACATCAGCCACTCCCACACCGTTACGCTCAACGAGCCAACCACCTAGCCAGCCAACGAACCCGTCCGTCAATCCCGCAGGGCGGGACGCAAGTAGCCCTCCCCCTCTCGGCGACGCCACACCCAACCCGCCGCCCGGATCAGGCTCGTGCGGTAAATACCCATGTCATGACGACATCCCTGGCTGGGTCGCGCGGATTCAAGTCCCGCCCGGCTTCAACGTCTCGTACGTCGGCAAGCTACCGGGCGGCGAGCATCCTACGTCGATCACGTTCGGCCCGGATGGTCGATTGTACGCTTCGACGATGGAAGGCGATGTATACGTCTTCGATGCGGCGGGCAACTCGTCACTGTACACTAGCGGCTTCTATCTTCCGATCGGCCTGGCCTTCCGGCCCGGCACGAGCGATCTGTACATCGCCTCGCGGACGTTTCCACCGGATGCCGTGCCCAATGAAGGCAAAGTGACGATCGTCCGCCCCGACGGATCGAAGCAGGACATCGTCACCGGCTTGCCGTGCTGCTACACGTCGATCGAGCATCAGCCCAACAGCATCGCCTTCGGGCCGGATGGGAAAGTGTACCTGAGCATCGGCGCGCGGGCCGATCACGGCGAGGAACCCGGCCAGCCCGATGTGCCTGCCACGCTCACACCCTACGAGGCCGGCATCTTGCGCTTCAATCCCGATGGCAGCGGATTGGAGCGATACGCTGTCGGGCTGCGCAACCCGTACGATCTCGCCTTCGACGCGAACGGCCGCCTGTTCGCCACCGACAACAGTCCCGACTTCGGCCCACCAGATGGGCTGCATCATATCGTCCAGGGCGGCCATTACGGCTACCCATACTACGATTGCGGCATTTGCCAGAAAGCGCCGCCCGATCTCGTCATCACGCCGCCGATCGCCACGTTTATCCCGCACGCGGCGATCACCGGCATCACGGCCTACACGTCCAACGCGTTCCCGCCGAACTACACGAACGATCTGTTCGTCGTGCTGTGGAGCGCGTTTCCCGGCGCGCAGAAAGTCGTCCGCGTATCGACTTTCCCCACTGCCGTGAGCGATTTCGCGCTGGGCTTCGCCTCGCCGATCGATGTAACCCAATCGCCCGACGGCGCGCTGCTGGTCGCCGACTGGGCCACCGGGCACATCTTCAAAATCTCGCACGGCCCTTAGATTTACCGCAGAGAACGCTGAGAGCGCAGAGAGTCAGGGAAATTGTTGACGATGCGGCGAATGCCGTCTTTCAGAACGCGGCTGTGGAAGTTAATGAGCAGGCCGACATTGCAGCCGGAGAGCTTGAGATAGGAAAGCAACTGGGCTTCATGCACAGGCTCAAGTCGATGAACGGCCTTGATCTCGACAATGACCGCTTTCTCAACGAGGAGATCTAAGCGATAGCCACAGTCTAATTTCACGTCTTTGTAGATAACCGGCAGAGGCTTCGGTTGTTCGATCTTGAAACCATTCTGTGCCAATTCAAAGGCCAAGCATGCTTCGTATGCGGACTCCAGAAGCCCTGGCCCAAGAGCGCGATGCACGGTTATCGCGGAACCGATGATGGTCTCCGTGATCTCATTCAGCCGTGCTTGTGCCGACATCTCTGCGCCCTCTGCGACCTCTGCGGTACAACACTACCTCGATTAACCAGGTAGAGTGAATGTGAAGGTCGATCCCTCGCCGACCCGGCTCGTCACTTCGATCGTCCCGCCGTGCGCCTCGACGATCCCCTTGGCGATCGCCAAGCCCAGTCCGGCGCCGCCTTTGCTGCGCGAGCGCGACTTCTCGCCCCGATAGAAGCGCTCGAAGATGCGCGGTAAATCATCGGGGGGGATGCCCTCGCCGGTGTCGCTCACCGACACGCGAACGTGACCGCGCGCGGCGTGCCGCTGTGCATCGATCGTCACCTGGCCTCCCTCGGGCGTGTGGCGGATCGCGTTGCCGATCAGGTTGGTCAGCACCCGCTCGATCTTCTGCGGATCGATCGTCACCGGATCGACCCGCGGCGATACCTGGCCTTCCAGCCGCACCCGGCGCCGATCGGCCAGCGCACGCATCCGCTCCAGCACGTCGGAGATCAGGTCGTTCAGCGACACGGGCACTTTGTCGAAAGCCATCCCACCCGTATCAATCTGGGCCAGCTCGAACAGATCGTCGATCAGGCTGTTCAGACTGGATACGTCGGAGCGGATCGAGTGCAGGTAGCGCTGGATCGTGTCGGGATCGTCGATCAAGCTGTCGGCCAGCGCCTCGACGACGACGCGGATGCTCGTCAAAGGTGTGCGCAGATCGTGTGAAGTCCAGGCGATCAGGTCGCGGCGCAGCGTATCGAGTTCGCGCTGTTTCTGCGCCGCCGTCTCCAGTTGATCGGCCATGCGATTAAACGTGGCAGCTAAGCGTGCCACTTCGTCGCGGCCGTCGATCTCGGCGCGAGCCGAAAGGTCGCCGCTAGCCAGCCGCTCGGCTGCCCGCTCGACGCGGCGCAATCCGCGCGTTAGGCTGGCTGACACGAACACGCCGAACGATATGGCGATGCCGGCGCCGAACACCAGCAGCATGCCGGCCAGCTGAAGGTCGTGCTTTTCGAGGAACATGTCGCGCGCGGTGAGCCACACGTTGAAGAATACCAATGCGGCTTGCAGCACCGATCCCAGCACGAGCGTGTGCAGGATACGCTTCGGCCAGCGCCACCAGCCCAGGCGATACAGCAGGTAGCCGGCCACCAGCGAGCCGAGGCTGGTTAGCGCCAGGCCGAGCGTGAGTTGCTGCAGCTCGCCCGGCGGCGGCCGCATCACCAACTGAATGGCGGCGACTGCAAGGACCAGCGTCAAGGCGACGCCGATCAGAAAGGCCGTTGGCGGCCCGATACGTTGCAGGCGAACCGATACGGCGCTCATTCTCCCTCAAACTGACTCGCGGACCAGGCTCCCACGCCCGGCTGATCAATCCGCGAAGGACACGAAGGCATGTTTGAAAAAACTTCGCGACCTTCGTGCGCTTCGTGGACAAGCGTTAGTCTGTCTCGAACTTGTAGCCGACGCCCCACACGGTTTGGACAAATTCTGGCTGGCTGGGATCGTCTTCGATCTTCTCGCGCAGGCGGCGCACGTGGACGGTGACCGTGCTGGGATCGACGTACTCAGCGAAGCCCCACACGTGCTCAAGGAGCTGATCGCGGCTGAACACCTGGCGCGGGTGGCGTGCCAGGAACCACAGCAGGTCAAACTCCTTGGTGGTGAGGTTGCACAGCCGGCCGTCGAGGAGGACCTCGCGCGTGCGCGGATCGATCTGCAGCCGGTCGAATACCAGCGGCTTCTCGACGACGATCGTCGTGTTCTTCGTCCGGCGCAGGACGGCCTTCACGCGGGACACCAGTTCGCGCGGGCTGAACGGCTTGGTCACATAGTCGTCCGCGCCGAGCTCCAACCCCACGATGCGATCGGACTCTTCGGTCTTGGCGGTGAGGATGATGATCGGCACGTCGGACGATTCACGCTCGCGCAGGCGGCGCACGATCTGCAGGCCGTCGACCTGCGGCAGCATCAGGTCGAGCAACAGCAGATCGGGCGGTTTGCGCTCGATTTCGTCGAGCGCGGCCGCGCCATCGCGCGCGATCGACACGCTGAAGTTCTCCCGGCGCAGGTAAATGCCCAGCACGTCGCCGACGTTAGGCTCGTCGTCCACGATCAGGATATGCTGTCCGCTCATATTGATCGCGAGCATGCCTCCAGCGTAAGGGGCGAGCCTTACGGGGGGATTACGGATCGCTTAGTCTTCGCCGCAGAGACGCTGAGAGCACAGAGAGGTCTGATTATCAATCTTCAGTAGATTTTCTTTACTTTATCGCTCAGCGTCCTCAGCATCTCTGCGGTGGGTCAAATCCTTTGAATCGAGCATCGTCAGTACGC
>JBOGUH010000013.1:0-1530 GCA_050695975.1 Anaerolineae bacterium | reverse complement strand
GCCTAACACAGGTGATCAATTTGAAAGGAGAACTCACCATGCAACCACTTAACCGACTCATTGCTGCAATCGCTGCGCTCGTGGGAGCGCTCATGATCCTCAGCGCCTGCCAGACGCAACCGGCGCCGATCCCCGAAGTCACCATCAAGGCCGCCGACTTCTCGTTTGAAGCGCCCGACCAGATCGAAGCCGGGCTGGTGTCGCTCCGGCTGGCGAACGTCGGCCACGAAGATCATAACGTGCAACTGGTCCGGCTCAACGATGGTGTGACGCTCGAGCAGTTCGAGGCCGCGCTTCAGCAAGGCGCTGAAGCGGCGCTGGCGCTGCCGCTGGTGACCATCGCCGGCGGTGTCGGCGTGGCGACGCCCAACCATCACGAGCAAGTCGTGCTCAACCTGGCCGAAGGCCAATACGTGATGTTGTGCTTTTTCGCCAGCGAAGACGGTGTGCCGCATCTGGCCAAAGGCATGTTCAAGCCGATCCAGGTCGTCGCGCGCAAAAGCCAGGCTGTCGTGCAGGAACCGAAGTCCGACGGGTCGATCGTCATGAAAGACTTCCGCTTCGAGATGCCGGCGGAGATCAAGGCGGGCCGACTGACGTGGAAGGTGACCAATCAAGGCGCGCGGCCGCACGAGATCGTCATCGCGAAGCTGCTGCCCGGCAAGACGCTGGACGATTTCATGGCGTTCATGCAAACGTATGAAGGTGAACCGCCGGTCGAGGATGCAGAAGCAGGCCGGGTGGCTGCCATGGGGCCAGGTCAGACTGGCTGGGTGAACCTCGACCTGTCAGCCGGCGACTACGTGGCGCTGTGCTTCGTGCCCGACGCCGCGACGGGAAAAGCGCACGCCGAGATGGGCATGATCCAGTTCTTCAGCGTCAAGTGATCGATGTAACGACGGCCTGAAGCAACGGCGGCGAGGTCCGGGCGCACTCGGGCCTCGCCGCTTGAGTCCCGGCGCGAGGCCGGCATGGCACACAACGACGCTACAACTTCTCACGACCGCGCCTGGCAGACGCTCGCCGAATTTACCTTGACCGGCGAACCCGGCAGCGAGAGCCTGGCCGTGGCAGGGGTCGTCCAGGCCGTTCACGACCTTCACCTGCCTTCGGCACAACTGGAGCGGCTCAAGGCGATCGTGGCCGAAGCCGTGCTGAACGCCACGCGGCGCTGCAATGACCTCTCCCAGCCCGGCGCGTCGGTGGCTATCCATGTTCGGGCTTCCAACGCAAACGTAACCAGTCGGCAGGGCTGGGGGTTTTTTCTGATCGAGAGGGCAATAAACGACGCGCGCACGATGGGAGGCAGAGCCTGCTACCTCATTGAGGTGTTCCTGTACCTGGAAGGGTGGACATCGGAGAAAACATGAGCGCAAACGTGACCGTGAAAGAGAGCATTTGGATCGCAGCCCCGATCGAGACGGTGTGGGATTACACGCAAGATTACGCCCAGCGCCATGATTGGGACGATTCGATTTTAGAAGCAGAGGTCGTCCAGGAAGAGCCGGCGCGACTCATCCACATACGCGC
>JBOGUH010000012.1:0-3897 GCA_050695975.1 Anaerolineae bacterium | reverse complement strand
CTGACCAGCGCGGCCAGCGCCGCGACGGCCAGTGTCAGAATCAGCAGCGTCTCGTTCAATCGTTGGAGCGAGGCCGCGATGCTGGTGGAGGGCAGCGCGGTTTCGACGAAACCGGCTGCCCCGCCGGACGGTGCGCGGAGAGGTGAGACGGCCAGGTACACACCGAGATCATCGCGGCGCGCGGTCATGGTTTGTTCGGTAGCCGTTGATCGTAACGTGGACAGTGGGCTTTCGGCGAGCGCGGCTTCACGTTCGAGGATCGTCACGGATAGGCCGAGCTCATCGCTGATTTCTTGGGCGAAGGATGAATCGAGGAGTTTCGCCGCCAGCACTCTCGCTTCGGGCAATGACGACACGGCAACCTGAGCGCCCATCATCAACGGCACGTCGCCGGTCTGTCGATGGAAGAAGTAACTGTTGCTGGGTTGATGTTCAACCCAGACGGTTTCCCAGGCTATCGGCGCGCCGCTTTGCGCGAACACGCGATCGTTCACGATCACCACCGTCCCGTCAAGCTGGCTGGTCTGCTGGAACTGTCTGAGGAAGGCATTCAGCGATTCGGCGTCGTTCGACTGAAGCAGGCGCAGCAGGGTGGGGCGTTCGGCGAGGAGCTGCGCATCGCTGAGGAGTTCGTCGCCGGCTCGGTCGATCGCGTTCTGCGCGCTCGCGCCGGCCTGCGCCACACGGGCCAATGCCTGGTCGTCGGCCAGTCGCTGCAGCAGGCTGACCGCGACGATGGCGACGCCCGCGACGGCCAGCAGCAGCAATCCGACGTTGATGCCGATCAGCAGGGCGCTCAAGCGCAGCCAGCGTAAGGGATTTCGGAAAGACATACGCCGCTAACTATAATCGATTCTCGGCTTTACGTGGAGGAAAGGGATAACGCGGCTAGGGCCAAATCATCCGCGCACGCTGCGCTGGTTGTGTTCTACTTGTGCTTTCTGCGGATAAAGTCGACGCCGAGGACGAGCAAGAGCGAGCAGATGCCGAGCACCAACGCGGCGCTGTAGGCACCGACGTAGTGGCGCTCGTCGAGGGCGCGAAAAATGTACAAAGTAACGGTCTCGGTGCGCCCCTGCACGCCGCCGCCGATGACCAGCACCGCGCCGAACTCGCCCAGCGCGCGGGCGAAGGTCAGCACAATGCCGTAGACGAAACCCCAACGCAACGCCGGTAGTGTGACGAGCCGGAACGTCTGCCAGCCACTCGCGCCGAGCGTCGCCGCCGCGCGCTCCTGCTCGACGTCGAACTCTTCTAGTACCGGCATCAGCTCGCGGATCATGAACGGCAGCGACACGAACAGCGTCGCCAGGATCATGCCCGGCACCGCGAAGGCGACTTGGATGTCGAGCGCCTGTAGAACTGGCGCCAGCAATCCACGCCGGCCGAACAGTAGCAGCAGCATGTAGCCGACGACGACGGGCGAGACGGCGAAGGGCAGGTCGATCAGGCCGTTGAGCAAATCGCGGCCGGGAAAACGATGTCTCACCAGCACCCAGGCGACGGCCGTGCCGAAGACGACGTGGACGACCACGACGATCAGCGCGATCAGCAGCGTTTGTCCGAACGCTGCGATCACGTCCGGCGCGGTCAGCGCCGACACCACACCACCCAGGCCGTCCTGAAACGCGCCGGCGATCAGCCCGCCGATCGGCGCCAGGATCAGGAACGCCACGTAACCGATGACCAGACCGATCAACAGCCGGTGTCCCCATCGCCCGCTGCGGACTGCAGGGACTGACGTTGCGGATGTTGACATCAGTGGATCTTTTCCTTCCGCCTGCGGCGCTGCAGCACGCCGACCAGCGACACCAGTCCGAAGGCTATCGTCAGCATCACCATCGAGACCGCGCTGGCGGCCAGCCGGTTCTCCGACTCGACCTGGCTCAGCACGTATACGGCGGCGGTCTGCGAGCGCAGCGGGATGTTGCCGGCGACGATCACGATCGCGCCGAACTCGCCGATGGCGCGCGCGAAGCTCAACAGGATGCCGCTGACCAGCGGCAGCGCCAGCACCGGCAGCACCACACGCCGGAAGATCGTCCAGCCGCCCGCGCCCAGCGTCGCCGCTGCTTCCTCCTGCTCCCGATCCAGATCGAGCAGCACCGGCTGGACCGTGCGGACGACGAAAGGAAAGGTGATGAACAGCAGCGCCAGGATGATGCCCGGCGGGGCGAAGATGATCTTGAGCCCCAACGCCTGGTTGAACCAGGCACCAAGCGCGGTCTGCGGCCCGTACAGCACGACCAGCATCACGCCGGTGACCAGAGTGGGGATCGCCAGCGGCAGATCGACGACCGCGTTCAGCAGCGCCTTGCCGCGAAAGTTGTAGCGCACCAGGACGTAGGCCGTCAGCAGGCCCATCACCCCGTTGATGATGGCCATAATCGCCGCCGTCCACAGCGTCAGCGTAAGCGCAGAAGCGGCGATCGGTTTCGACACGGCCTCCCAGACGCCCGTCAACCCCTCGTGCAGGCCGTCCTGAAAGATCACGGCGAGCGGGATGATCAGCATCACAATGAGGTAGGACAACGCGATGCCGCGCATGCCCCAGCGACCCCAGGGGAGCTGCGTTTCTGTTCGTTCGCGCTGAAGCGGAGGCGCAAGTGATGTCATCGAGATGGGCTTGATCGATTGACGAATGACGGAGGACGAAGGGGACTGGCCGTGGGTCATTCGTCCTCCGTCTTTGGTCGTTTATTGGCTCTGCACCTCGGCGATGGCCACCGAGTAAATACCGTCATCGGCGAAGAACTTGTCGGCTACCTCCGACCAGCCGCCAAAGTCCCGGATCGTGAACAAGTCTTCGATGGCCGGGTACTGACTGGCCGTCGCCTGGGCGACTTCGGGATCGACCGAACGCAGGCCGTACTCGGCAAAGGCCTCCTGCGCTTCGCGCGTGAACAGGAAATTGACGAACGCCTCGGCCGCCGCGCGCGTGCCATGCTTGTCGGCGTAGGTGTCGACGACGGCGACCGGATTCTCGATCAGGATCGTCGATCGCGGGATGATCATCTCATAATCCTGCCCATTTTTCTGCCCGACCAGGATCTCGTTCTCGTAGGTGATGATCACGTCGCCGACGCCCTTCTCATAGTTGGTGATGCTTTCGCGCGCGCCTTTGTCGAACACCGTCACATTCGTGAGCACGCTTTTCAGAAACTCCATCGCCGCCGCTTCGTCGCCCGCCGGCACACCGTCAACTTTGCCGCGGAACGCCGCGCCGTACAGCGCCATGATGTTCCACTGCGCGCCGCCGCTCGTCTTGGGGTCGGGTGTGAGGACTTCCAGGCCCGGCTGGGCGAGGTCGGCCCAGTCTTGAATGCCCTTGGGGTTGCCTTTGCGCACACCGAAGACGACGATCGAGGTGCTGACCATGCCTTTGTAGGTGCCGCTCTTCCAGTCATGAGTGATCAGGCCCGCTTTTTCGATGCGCGTGATGTCCCCTTCCAGGGATAGCGCAGCGATATCGGCCTCGAAGCCTTCGACGATGGCGCGCGACTGTGCGCCTGATCCCAGGTAAGACTCTTCGAAAGTCACATCCTGCCCAGCCTGCTTCTTCCACTGCTCCTGAAAGATAAGGACCAGCTGGCCGTACGCTTCGCGCGGCGTGGTGTACGCGCCCAGGATCAGCTTGACCGATCCCTGGCTTGACGGCTGCGTGGCCGCCGGCCCGGCGCATGCCGCCAGCACGGCGACCCCTGTGAACAACATCAACAATTTAGCGAGCTTCTTCATGGGACTATCTCCTGTAAGATATTGACACGGCCGGCCCTCGTCATCAGCGGGATGCGGGCAGCCGTGTAGTGTGAGCGAACGATGAGCGTCGTCCGGTCCGGCACGGTGTTTAGAATCTGGCCGGTCAATCCGTTCAGCGACGTCTTGCCGCCGCGATCA
>JBOGUH010000011.1:0-4587 GCA_050695975.1 Anaerolineae bacterium | reverse complement strand
CTCCGGGCCTTTATCCACCGTGCCCGCGTTCCATAGCGCGTACAGCGTTCCGGCCGTGTCTGAGGCCATGCTGATCTGCGCGCCGAGGTAGGCCCAGCCGCAAAGATAGGCAGAGCAGTCTGGCGGTGAGCCGGAAACGTCGATCAGTGTGGTCTTCCACGTGGCGCCGCCGTCTGAAGACTTGCTGATATATAGATTCACCGGCCCTTTGGCGCCGCCGTTCTGTTCGTAACCATCCCACGCGAAGTACACGTTGCCGGCCGGATCGACCGTGCCGCCGCCGGCAAGCGACCACCCGAGCTGGCCGGTTTTGTTCACGTTGACCGAAGTAAAGGTTGCGCCACCATTGTGCGACGAGGAGACCCACACTTTCTGCGCGTGATTGTAACCAACGTACACATCCTGGCCGCGCACGGCGAGGATCGGCTTGTCGGTTGCGGCATTCGTGCGATTGGCGACGACGACCGACCAGGTTGCGCCGAAGTCGGTTGACTTGGCGACGACGGTATCGCTCTTGCCGTTTTGTAGCCAGGCGGCGTACCCCGTGCGGCCATCGATCGGATCGACGACGATCTGCGCGTCAAACTGGCCGGTGCCGGGCGGCGCGATCTGTCGAGGCGAAGCCCACGTCGCGCCGCGGTCGCTGCTGATCTGGAGGATCATTGTCGGGCTGGGGCAGTCGGGGCAGCCGGGCACTCCCAGATATTGCGGATACAGCACGTAGATGTGCCCGAAGCGATCGGCGGCGATGGCCGGTTCCCACTGATCGCCAGAAGTGAAGCCGAGGCGCGTTTGTGGCGCGAAGCCGGATGCGGGCGGCAGTGGGGCTTTGGCCGGTTGAACGGCCGAGGCGCTGACGACTTCGGACAGCACCACGCCGCTGCGACGTTTGCCTTTGGCCCCCTCTTCCGATTGGCTGCCCTGGCCGAAGAGCAGCGCCAGGGCCAGGGCCGCGAGCAGCAACACAAGGATAACGAGCGTCAGAACCAACCACGAGCGTGACGGACGAACAACGGTAGTCATGTTGATCTCCTCTCTATGTGAACTGAAGTAGTCGGATGGATTTTACTACGAGAGGCGCAGCAAAGGGAAATGGCTCGTCGGCGCAGTTGACAATGGCTTCAGTCGATTTACGCTGAAACGCAGATTTCGATTACACTTATCTCACGCTCGTTCGTCTCACTTCAATGAGGTTTCTCTCATGCCTGATCCTGCCACTATCCTCATCACCCATGCCCGAGCCTTCACCGCCGATCCGGCCCGGCCGGTCGCCGAAGCGGTCGCCGTCAGCCGCAATCGCATCGTGTTCGTGGGAAGTACACAGGACTCCGAAACCTGGCGCGGGCCGCGTACTCGCGTCATCGACGCGCAGGGCTGCACGCTCATGCCCGGCTTCATCGACAGCCATTTTCATCTGTTGTGGGGCTCGCTCGATCTGAGTGATGTCCAGCTGGCCGAGGCCAAGACGCTCGACGAGTTGACTTCCGCCATCCGGCAATTCGCGGGCGAACACCCTGATCGCGGGTGGCTGGTTGGACGCGGGCTGAGCTACAGCATCCTGCCCGAGCATCAATCGCTCACCCGCCAGCATCTCGACGAGGTTCTTTCCGACCGCCCGTTGATCGTCTTCGCCTACGACACGCACACCGCCTGGGCCAACACCGAAGCACTGCGCCGCGCGAACTTGCTGCAGAACGGGCAGCTGGTCGCGCCCAATAGCGAGATTGTCCTCGGCGTAGACGGCCTGGCAAACGGCGAACTGCGCGAGCCTGGCGCGTATCGCCGACTTCTTGATCTCATTCCAGAGCCGAGTGATGTTGAGAAGCGCGCGCTGTTGCAAAAGGGGCTGGCTCAAGCCGCCGCGCTCGGCGTGACCAGCGTTCACAACATGGACGGGGACGCCGCACAATTGGCGCTGTACGCCGCGCTTGAAGACCTCGGCGAATTGACGCTACGTGTGTACTGCCCGTATAGCGTGAAGCCCGACACACCGATCGAAGCGCTGGCCGAGGCCGTTGCGATGCGTGAGATGCATCAAAGCGACAGGCTGCGCAGCGGCTGCGTCAAGTTCTTTATGGACGGCGTGATCGAATCCTACACCGCGCTCATACTCGATGATTACGTCGATCAACCCGGCCATCGCGGCGGGGCGAATTTCAGCGCCGAAGGCTTCGCGCGGATGGCGACGGAAGCCGATCGATTGGGCCTGCACATCTTCGTCCACGCGATCGGCGATGCCGCCGTGCGCCGCACGCTCGACGGCTTCGAGGCCGCGCAGCGCGCGAATGGCCGCCGCGACAGCCGCCACCGCGTCGAGCACATCGAGTTGATTCACCCCGACGACCTGCCGCGCTTTGCCGCGCTGGGCGTCATCGCCTCGATGCAGCCGCTGCACGCGCCGCTGACTGCCGGCGGTTCCGATGTGTGGCCCGCTCGCGTGGGCCCCTCGCGCTGGGATCGCAGTTTCGCCTGGCGGAGTCTGCGCGAAGCCGGCGCCCGACTGGTTTTCGGCAGCGATTGGCCGGTGGTGAGCCAGAGTCCGATGCGCGGCGTTCACGCGGCGCTCAACCGACAGGCGTGGTCGCCCGATCAACTCGATCACCGGCAGACGTTGGCCGAGACACTGATCGCCTACACGCGCGATGCAGCCTATGCCGAATTTCAGGAACACCAGAAGGGGCAACTTCGCGCCGGGATGCTGGCCGATATGCTCCTGCTATCCGATAACATTTTCGCTGTGCCGGCTGAGGAGATCGACCAGGTTCAATCTGTGATGACGATGTGTGATGGTCAGATTGTGTTCGAGAAATGAAAGGTCATCCATCGAAGCCTTTATCCGACTCAATCCAACCAGGAGGCTTGCATGTCTCGCGCTCGACTTCGTGATCTTGGCATCACCCTGGGCGCTTACCCCACGGGTCAGTTCAACGCAATCACCGACGTGCCGGGAGTTCTCGTCGGCCACCACACGCTGATCTACGACCAGCCGCGCGTCGCCCGCACCGGCGTCACTGTCATTGTTCCGCGCGAGGGATCGATCTGGCAGGATAATGCTTTTGCCGCATTTCATTCCTTCAACGGCTGCGGCGAGATGACGGGCCTGCCGTTCATCGAAGAGTTCGGACTGCTCACCTCGCCGATCGCCATCACCAACACGAATCAGGTAGGCACAGCGCATGCGGCGATCGTCGAGTACGGCGTCGGCAAGCACGGCGGATTCGCCTTCAAGTTGCCCGTCGCCGCCGAGACCTACGACGGCTGGCTCAACGACATCGATGCATTCCATCTCACCGCAGCGCACGTGCACGCAGCGCTCGATTCAGCGCAGGGCGGGCCGGTCGCCGAAGGCAACGTCGGCGGTGGGACGGGCATGATCTGCCACGACTTCAAGGGCGGGATCGGCACGTCGTCACGCATCGTCGAGTGCCCGAGCGGCCGATACACGATCGGCGTGCTGCTGCAGGCCAATCATGGCGATCGAGACTTGCTGCGCGTCGATGGTGTCCCGGTTGGGCGCGAGATCGGTCCGCAG
Source organism: Anaerolineae bacterium (assembly GCA_050695975.1). Taxonomy (GTDB): domain Bacteria; phylum Chloroflexota; class Anaerolineae; order Fen-1058; family Fen-1058; genus DASSFZ01. The sequence continues at coordinate 1,055 of JBOGUH010000011.1, read as the reverse complement.
CATACCCCGACTCCCTGGGCCGAGCCGCCGAAGGGTGGATCCATCATCGTCATTATCGCTACCGATGCGCCTCTCCTACCCATCCAATGCAAGCGGCTGGCTCGGCGCGCCACCGTTGGGCTGGCGCGTGTCGGTAGCGTGGGCTACAACGGCAGCGGCGATATCTTTCTCGCCTTCGCTACCGGAAATCACGTTCCGCACGACGCCAAGGCTCTCCTGGATGTAAAGGTGCTACCTCATCATCATCTGAACTCATTTTTCGAAGCGGTGGCCGAATCGGTCGAAGAATCGATCCTTAATGCGCTGACTGCCGCGGAAACCATGACCGGCTTCCAGGGCCACACCGCGTACGCGCTGCCGCTGGACGAATTGCGTCGAGTGATGGCGAAGCACCGAGCTATGAAAGGTGATGCGTGATACGTGATGTGCGAGCAACAGCCTCACGCGTCACGTTAGCCTATCCGTCACCGGAGGCCATTCATGACTATTGCAGGTTTGTACGAAGTCGAAATCCGCTACAACGTGGGCATCCCGACCCGCGACGGTCTGGAGCTATCGGCCAATCTTTGGATGCCGGTTCGGCGTGGGAGTCGTCTCCAAAGTGGGAATCGTCGTGGGAGTCGGCGTGGGAGTCGTCTCCAGACGACGAACGGCGAGAAAGAAAAATTCCCCGCCATCCTGGAGATGATCCCCTATCGCAAAGACGACTGGCGCTGCATCTCTGATCATCAGCGCATGACGTATTTCGCCCAACGCGGCTACGTCGGCTGCCGGCTCGACATTCGCGGCACGGGCAGCAGTCCCGGTATCGCGCTCGACGAATACACGCCGGACGAGACGCGCGACGGCTACGACGCGGTCGAGTGGCTGGCCGCGCAGCCGTGGTGCAACGGCCATGTCGGCATGTGGGGTATCAGCTATGGTGGCTTTACGTCCATCCAGGTAGCGATGCTCCAGCCGCCGCACCTGAAGGCGATCATCCCGATGTACGCCACCGACGATCGCTATACCGACGACGTGCACTACCTCGGCGGCTGCATGACCGCCAGCGAGTT
>JBOGUH010000010.1:0-3906 GCA_050695975.1 Anaerolineae bacterium | reverse complement strand
GCTGTGCTCGTCCCTGGCGCGTCCAGCGTCGGATGCCTCGGGGGATTACCCACAAGTCCGTTCGTCCGCAGCGGGAGCACCCCCGCTGCGCGAGGGCAGGCTGCAGGCGACAGTTCAACTGTCGCCTGAACAATGTGGGCAATCACCCGGATGCCTGGATTGACTCCCCCGCGCAACTCCTGTACACTCGACGCACACTCCGCGCCCGGCCCTTCTGCCGATGACCGTTGTCTACACCTCTCCAGCACAACGCAGCCGGCCAGTCGCCGTGCTCATCCTGCTGGCCACGTTGACTCTGACCGCCACCCTCCTGTCACGCGCGGTGATCAACGACGATCCATACATCACCTATCGTTACGCGCGAAATCTGGCGAGCGGCGTCGGGTTCGTTTACAACGCCGGCGAACCGGTCCTCAGCACAAGCGCCCCGTTGTACGCGCTGCTGCTGGCCGCATTGGCTGTCTTCAAAATCGATCCGCCTGTCGCCTCGCTCATCGTCGGATCGATCGCCGCCTTCGCCGGCAGCGTGCTGCTATATCGGCTCGGATTGCGATCCGGGCACGCCGCGCCGTCGGCCATTGGAGCCGTCCTGCTGGCAACTTCGCCGCTGGTTTGGATGGCGACCGGCATGGAAAGCAATCTGTACCTTGCGTTGGCATTGGGCGCGTTCAACGCCACGGCGGATCGACGCTGGCGCAGCGCCGGACTGCTGGCCGCGTGTGCGGCGCTCGTGCGCGGCGATGGGCTGCTGGTGATGGGGTTAATTGGCCTCGCAGAGTTCGTCGAACGGCAGCGCATTCCGTGGCGAAGCACGCTGACCGCCGCCGCGCTGATTCTACCGGCCGTGATCGTGGCCACCGCTGCGTATGGCAGCCCGATTCCGGCAACGCTGCGCGCCAAGGTCCAGCAGGCCAGCCTCGGCATCACCGGGTTCTTTCCGGGCGCGCAATTTCCAGACGGCATCGCTCGACTCGCGGCAGCGTACTTTGAGCAGTCGTGGTTGCACATCCTGGCGCTTCCGCTGATCGCGCTCGGCCTGGCGCAGATACGGGCGCAGCGTTGGGCCTGGCCGATCATAGCCTGGGGCGCAGTGCAGATGATCGGGTACACCGCTTTGCGAGTCGCGCCGTATCGCTGGTATTACATCCCGCTCCTGCCCGCATTGTGCCTGCTGGTTGGCTTGGGAATCGCCGCAATCGCCCAACCAGCGCCCCATCGCTTGCGATCCGCGCTGACGCTCGGCCTGGCCTGCATCCTGCTGACAGCGCAAGCGCGATCAATCTGGGAGATCCATCGCTCGACCGATCCGAATGTGCCCCGATCCGAACTGATCGGCATCGACGCGCTGCCCGAAACCAGCGCACTCATCTACCGGCAGGTTGGGACGTGGCTGCGCGACCACTCGCCGTCTGATTCGTCGGTCGGCGTGATGGAAGTCGGCGTCATCGGCTACACCGCCGAGCGGCGCATGATCGATTACCTGGGCCTGCTGCAGCCTGAAGTAGCCGCCGCGCTTGGACGGCGCGACATCTACTGGTCGATCCCGCACGCACTGCCCGATTATCTGGTGTTGACATCGATCAATCCGTTGTACAACTACGACCTGCTCGCCGATGCCTGGTTTCAGGCAATGTACGCCCCGGCCGCGCAGTTTGGCGATCCGCGCTTCTGGGGCAGCCCGATCACGATCTACCAGCGGCGCGCTCCGGGCGTCGAACTGATCCCGCAGCCGATCGATCAAACCGTCGGCGCACTGCGGTTGACCGGCTATGCCGCTGAACCGATCCCGATTCACCCCGGCACGCCGATCCGCGTCCGGCTCGATTGGGCGAAGCCGGCCACGCCGGCCGCGCGAGTGTCGGTGAACCTGATCGGTCCGCAAAGCCGCGTCATCGCCACGCACAGCCGGACGATCGAGACGGCATTCTGGCCGGCCAGTGGCGGCAGCGTCTATCACACAATCGTCACCGGACCGGACACGCCGCCCGGGCCTTACCGCGCCACCATCGAGGTTGAATCCGATGACGGATCGGGACAAACAACACTGGGCGCGTGGAAGTCGCCGCTCGCCGAGATCAACCTGCCACCCGAACTCACACCGCTGGCGATCCGCTTCGGCGATGCGATCGATGTGTTGGGTTACACGCTCGAACCGGTCCGGCTACTCGCAGGCGATGAAGTCCACCTCACACTGTACTGGCGCTCGCAGCGACCCGTCGATGTCGATTACACGGTCTTCGTGCACGTGGAGAACAGCGACGGCCGGCTGATTCTGGCCGCAGACAGCCAGCCGCGCCGGGGCGACTATCCGACTTCGATCTGGTCGCCGGGCGAAGTGATCGATGATCGGCATACCTTCCAGCTGCCAGGCGATCTGGCCGCTGGAACTTATCGAGTGACGGTTGGCTTGTATCGGCTGGATAGCGGCCAACGTCTGGCCGTCGATGGATCCGACCGGGTTCGCCTGGCCACGATCTCGATCCGAAAACCATAACGCGGTCTCCCGCCGCAACCAAAAGCATTGATCCACGAATCCACACGAACCCTAAAGGGCGTTCCAGTGAACACGAATAAAACAAACCTTCGCGCTGACGGGAGCACCCCCGCTACGGCGGGAACTACGCAAGGCTTATTAGTCAAGGCACTAGCAGGAAAAGCCAGCCGTTACAGATTTTTTGGACGCGGATTGCGCAGATTTCCGCTGATTGTTTGCTCTCATCTGCGTCCTAAAAGCGGAACGCTTTCTCCGCTTTCTCGATCAGCGACGGATCATCTCGCGCATCCAGCACCGCGCCGTTGAAATCGGTTGTCGCATCCGAAGCTAGCCAGGCGATCACCCGACCTGCCACCTCCGGCTCAAGCACTTCCCCTTTTGCTGTCGCCTGCTCGAAGAAGCGCCGCCGCGCCGGCGGCAGCTGCTCTGGCGTCGCCGTGCGCAGCGTCTGCACCATCGCCGTTTCGACAACGCCCGGATGCAGCGAGTTGACCCGCACGCCCGTGCCTTCGAGCTCGACGGCGAGCGATCGCGTGAAGTGATCTAGCCCGGCTTTCGACGCGGCGTAAGCGCTCCAGTTCGGCGCGGCGAACGATGCCGAACCCGACGAGATGTTGACGATCGACCCGCGCCGGCGCGCGACCATCCCCGGCAGAACGGCCCGCGCGCAGTAGTACGCGCCGATCAGGTTGACCTCGATCGCGCGCGCCCACTCGCGCGGCGGCGATTCCCACGTCCGTGCCAGCGGGCCGAGCACGCCGGCGTTGTTGATCAAGATGTCGACCGGTCCGAGCGTCGATTCGATCTGGCCAAGCGTTTCGAGGACCGATTGCCAATCGGACACATCACACACGACCGATAGGGCACGAGCCGCCTGGCCACGCATCTCATCTGCAACCTCATCGACTTCCGGCTGCGTCCGAGCGCTGACGGCCACCGCCGCGCCAAGTTGGGCCAGCGCCAGCGCCGCCGCGCGCCCGATCCCGCGGCCCCCGCCTGTTACCCATGCAACTTGTCCGGTAAGCATTGGCATTGTTCAACACCTGTCCGTTCTCTCAAACTGGTTGCCAATCATAATGCCAACTTGCCTGCCCAGTCAATCGGGCAACTGATGTTGGGCCTTCAACGGTAATCAAGTCGTTACCCGGCTGTAACCAGCGGCTGTTGCCTTGCGAACGCGCGCGGGTGTACCATAGCCTGAGCGTGAGAGGGCTGTACAACATGCATCGAGTATACCTTCGTCTTGCTAGCGCTATTGGGCTCGCCACTTTCGGTTTGGCTGCGCTGCTCGCCGTGCCAGCCGAAGCGGCGCCGCCTCACCCCCCTGCCCCCTCTCCCGAAGTGAAACAGAATGCTTCAGGAGAGGAGGAGCTGCGCCCCCCTCTCCTGGCGACAGCGGTGCCGTCGTCAGG
>JBOGUH010000009.1:0-1577 GCA_050695975.1 Anaerolineae bacterium | reverse complement strand
AAAGTGGGCTTCGCACAGTCGCCACTACGACGCCATTTCGTGGTCTACTGAGTATATCAGCATTCGAAGATCAATGTCCGGCCTCCGCCGCCGGGTCTTCACTCAGCAGCTGCATGGCATGCGGCAGCGCTGGCGCGATCGTCTCCAGGTTCTCGCGGCAGGCTTTGGGCGAGCCGGGCAGGTTGACGATCAACGTACGGGCGCGGATGCCGCACACGGCCCGCGTCAGCATCGCGTGCGGGGTGACCTGCAGGCTGGCGGCGCGCATCGCCTCGGCCAGGCCGGGCGCTTCGCGGTCGAGGATCGCGCGCGTCGCTTCGGGCGTCACGTCGCGCGGCGCGAAGCCGGTGCCGCCGGTGCTGAAGATCAGATTGACCTTTGCCTGGTCGCACCATTCGGCCAGCGTCGAGCAGATCACCGAGGCGTCGTCGGGGACGATCGCGGTGTGAGACACGTTCCAGCCCAGCGCCTCGCGCACGAACTTCTGGATGAGCGGCCCGCTGGCGTCGGGCCGCTCGCCGCGCGACGATCGATCGCTGACGGTGAGGATAGCGACTTGAATCATAAATGGCTCCCGTAGCACTTAGAGATTGGAGATTGGGCGTGCGCCTCCGATCTCCAAACTCCAATCTCCATTTTCTAAAGCGTAACAAACGGCCTGGGCAGGTGCGGCGTGGGATCGATGACGTTGGGGTACACGTAGCCTTTCAGTCCATCGACCGGGTCGATCAGCATGAAGTGCAGGTGCGCGCCGAAGCTGTTGCCGGTGCTATCGGCCAGGCCGATCTGCTCGCCCATCGGCACGACCTGATCCTTGCTGACGTTGAACGATTGCAGGTGGCAGTACATCGAGAAGAGGCCGAGCGCCGGGTGGAACAGCTTGACGTGGTGGCCGTAGGCGTCGTTGCCGGTTCGGGTCACGCCGTCCCAGGTCCAGGTCATCACGACCCGGCCGTCGGCCCAGGCGACGATCGGCGTGCCATTCGGCGCGCGCAGGTCAATGCCTTCGTGTGCTTTGATCGGGGATCGGAACGAGGGCCGGGGCTCGTTGAACGGCGCGGTGACAACACGCTCCGGGAAAACCGCCGGCCACACGCCGACAAACGGGCCGGCCGGCAGCGGCGTCAAAACCCCGCCGGGAGTCGATCCAGTCGCGAGAAAATTGCCCAGACAGAAACCGCGCTGCGCGCCGAACTGGACGTGGTACCACAGCGCGCCGCCGGGGAACAGCCCTTCGCGCGCCGCGCCGATGATCTGCAGTGGCGAATTGTCGCGCATGGTGGCCAGCCGCCGCCCGGTCAGGTTAGGCGATTCGCGCAGATTGAGACCCTGTCCGCCGGTCTTCTGCGGATCGACGCTGGCCGTCAGCGGCAGGGGGATGATCGGCTGGGGATCGAGCGAAATGAAATCCGCAAGGCAGAAACCGATCGATTGCAGGTAGCGGACTCGATACCACAGCGTCGTCGAATTCGGATTGAATCCGTCGCGCGCCACGCCGACCACCGCGACGCGAGTGTTATCCGGCATGGTGCCGAGGCGCCGACCCGTGCGAGCCGGTGCATCGCGCAGGTTGAGGC
>JBOGUH010000008.1:0-5759 GCA_050695975.1 Anaerolineae bacterium | reverse complement strand
CCAGTTCCCGTGGCGCTTCCTGGGTCCGGCCGCCTTCACTCTGGCGATGTGTTCCGGGTATACGGTTTCATCTCTCCGGTCGTTCCGTACAGTCTCGGCGATCGCGTTGGTCGTCGTCTCGGTGTTCACGCTGCCCACGCTGTATCCGCCTCTCTGGGATTCTGAATTCGGCGATACGTCACCGCAAGGCATGATCGACTTCGAATTGAGCGGTGTGGCGCTGGGCACGACATCGACCGGGGACTTTTTGCCGCGGTCCGTCACTCGGCTGCCCCCACCGGCCCAACCGCTCATCGACGCGTACTACAGCGGGCCGATCGATCGATTCGATTATGGGAGCGCATCCAGCGCGCGTGTCGAGCCGATCCGCCTGGGCGATCTCGATGCGGAGTACGCCGTTGAGTCGCTGGCGGAGTTCACAGCCCGATTCAACGTATTCACCTTCCCTGGCTGGCAGGCGGTCGTCGACGGACAGCCTGTTCCGATCCGGCCGACCGCCGGAGACGGGTTCATCCGCTTTGACGTGCCAGCCTCCGCACGTTCGTTCGGCATTCGATTCGAATCGACGCCGCCACGCACGCTCGGCGCGACCGTGTCACTCGTCAGCGGACTGGCTGTCATCGTCCTATTCGCGAGGTCCGTCTTTCCCGGCGCCGCTCGAAAGCCGCCCATCCACTCCAACCTCCAACCCTTCGACTCCGATCAGGGCATGCCTGCAACCTCCAACCTCCAACCCCACTCCGCTTCGCTACGGGGGCCGTGGTCTCCAACCTCCCATCTCCAACTTCCCATCCTCCTCGTCACCTTCCTCCTGATCAAAGTCGCCGTATTCGATCGCTGCGATACCTGCTTTCGCTACACGTCGCCGTCTGGAGAGGCGCTTGCCGCGACGACCGAACAGCAAGCGAACTTCGGCAATCACATCACGCTGCTCGGCTTCGATGTGCATCGGCCCGAAGTCCAGCCCGGCCAGGTGGTTCCGCTCACCTTATATTGGAAAGCCACCGCAGCGGTGCCAATCAACTATCAGGTCTTCGCGCACTTGGTGCGACCGCCATTTGTGCTGTGGGGGCAGTCCGACAAACTCAACCCGGGTGATTTTCCCACGACGCGCTGGCCGCTCGACAAGTACGTGTGGGATGATCATGTCCTCCGCGTTCTGCCCGGCACGCCACCCGGCGAGTATGCGATCGTGGTTGGGCTGTACACACTCGACGATAGCCGCCGCGCGCCGGTGTTCGATGCGGCCGGCCATGTGGTCGGCGATGGTGTACAATTGAGCCTGCCGGTGCGTGTCGTTCGCGCCTGGCAGCCGCCCCCGATCGAATCGCTTAACGTGCAGACACCGTTCCATCAACGCGAGGGCAATTTATTGCTGCTAGGCGCCTCGATCGAACAGACGACGCTTGCCCGTCCCAACTTTGCTCGCCTGACGCTGTTCTGGCAGGCGCTGGCCGGGGCGCCGGCGAACGTAGCGGTTCGCGTTCGACTGCTCGATCAGAACGGCGGTGTGGCGGACGAGATCGTCACATCGCCGGCTGGCGGCGCATATCCAACATCGGCGTGGCAGGCCGGAGAGATCGTGCGTGACGTATACGCTTTTTGGCTGCCTCCCGATTTCTCGCCGGGACAGTACACGCTGCAAGTCAATCTCGAAGACGAGCGAGGGCGGGTGAAGCAGGCCATCACGGCCGGGCAAGTTGAGGTAACGGACGGATGAACAAACGCGAACGTCTCGAAGCGACGATTCACGGCCAGCCGGTCGATCGCACGCCGGTCGCCCTGTGGCGGCATTTCCCCGGCGACGATCAAGATCCGGCCGACCTGGCCACTGCGACCATCGCGTTTCAACGCCGCTGGGATTTCGACTTCGTCAAAGTGACGCCGGCCAGTTCGTTCTGCGTGCGCGACTGGGGCGCGGCGGACGAATGGATCGGCAACATCGAAGGCACGCGCGATTACACGCGCCACCCGATCCGCGATCCGCGCGATTGGGTGTCGCTCAAGCCGCTCGATCCCCGCGCAGGTTCGCTAGGCGATCAACTGAGCTGCCTGAGCGCGATCCGCGCCGGCCTGCCCGACGTACCGATCATCCAGACGATTTTCAATCCGCTGTCGCAGGCGAAAAACCTGGTTGGCCCGGACTTGGCGCCGATGCTGCGTTCGTATCCGGGCCAGGTGCGCCGTGGATTGGAGACCATCGCTGCCTCGACGATCGAGTTCATTCGGGCGGCCAAGTCGACGGGCATTGACGGCGTCTTCTTTGCAGTCCAGCATGCCAACGCGCTATGGATGAGCCAAAGCGAATATCGCGAATTCGGTACGGAGTTCGACTTGCGGGTTCTGACCGCGGCGAGCGATCTGTGGCTGAACATCCTCCATCTGCACGGCGATCGCGTGTATTTCGATCTACTACATGACTACCCGGTGCAGGTATGGAACTGGCACGACCGCGAAACCGCCCCCAGCCTTCAAGCCGGGCTGGCAACGGTGCGCGGCGCAGTGTGCGGCGGCATTGCCCGCGACGCCACGCTGCTGCGCGGCACGCCGGACGATGTGCGCGCCGAAGTGGCCGACGCCGTCCAACAAACCGGCGGTAAACGCTTGATCGTCGGAACCGGGTGTGTCACGCTGATCCCGTCGCCCGAGGCGAACTTGCGCGCCGCGCGCAGCGCGGTAGAATCGGGTTCACGCCCGTGATGAGACTACCTATTGACATGCCCCAAAATCCTGGTGTACTATTACGAGCGGCTTGCCAGAGGAGTGACACAAGATGAGCGCGCCGGCCGAGATGTTGAGTGTGGCTGAAGCCCGCGCGGCGATTCTCGAGCAGTTCACTACACTTGACTCGGAAAGCGTTGTGCTGCTCGACGCGCTGGATCGCGTGCTGGCAGAGCATGTTGAAGCGGATATCAATCTGCCGCCTTTTGCCAATTCGTCAATGGATGGCTATGCCGTCCGCGCGGCCGACTTGGCGGGCGCAACACGTGATCGTCCGGTGCGATTGAAAGTCATCACCGACATTGCCGCCGGCCATCCCAGCGACATCGCACTCGAGCCGGGGACGGCAGCCCGCATCACGACCGGCGCTCCGATGCCGCGCAGCGCGGACACGGTCGTGCCGGTCGAGGCAACCGACGATCCGTCGCGCGGCGCAAGTTCGCTGCGCCCCGAGGTTTCGATCTTTCAAGAATTCAAGCGCGGCGCCTTTGTGCGCGGCCCGGGCGAGGATGTGCGGCGGGGGCAGTCGGTGTTGGAGCAGGGGGCACTGATCCGAGCGCCAGAGGTTGCGATGCTCGCCGCCGTTGGACGCAGCAGGGTCAAGATCGTCCGCCGTCCCCGGGTGGCGCTGTTCGCCACGGGCGACGAACTGGTGCCTCCCGACCAGGCGCCCGGAGCAGGCCAGATTCGTAATGTGAACGAATTCGGCACCGCGGCGCTGGTGGCGCGCTATGGCGGCGTGCCGCTGCCTCTGGGAATTGCCCGCGACAGCGAATCGCTCATCCGCGAGAAGTTCGAAGCGGCGTTGGCGCACAAAGCCGATGTGATCGTCGCCTCGGCGGGCGTGTCAGTCGGCGCGCGCGATTTGGTGAAGGATGTTGTCCGCGCCCATGGCGCCATTGCGTTCTGGCGCATCCGCATGCGCCCAGGTAAGCCGCTGGCTTTTGGACATTATGCCGGGACACCATTCTTCGGACTGCCGGGCAATCCGGTCTCGGCGATGCTGACGTTCGAGCAATTTGTACGACCGGTGCTGCTCAAGCTGGGTGGGCGGCCGCGCTGGGATAAGCCGACCGTGCAGGTGACGCTCCTCGAAAGCATCACGAGCGACGGGCGCGAAACGTATGCACGGGCGTGGGTTGAGCGCGATGGCGCAGGCTACGTAGCGCGCCTCAGCGGGGGGCAGGGGTCGAATGTGCTGAGCGGGCTGACGGGCGCGAATGCGCTCGTCATTGTGCCCGATGGCGTGACGCGGCTGGAGGCCGGTTCTCGGGCCACGGCTCAAATGCTCAATTGGCCGGAGGACATCTTCTGATTTGCTCTGCCACCCCGCCCCTCAGCTTCCCCTTCAGTTCCCTGAGTTCCCCAGGTTGGGATTCAAGGAGCTCAAGGGACTCAGGGAACTAAGTTGAACACTGTTCAGGAGGAGTGTGTATATGCCTCGCATCCGATGCCACTATGAAGAGTGCATTTTCCTGGACGCCGGTTTCTGCACGGCTGAACGGATCGAACTCGATCCCGAGATGGGCTGTTTGACGTTCCAGCAAGCCGACGAAGCCGCCGTGCCGGTGACTGAGTGGGAAGATGATGAAGAGAATCCCCTGGCTGACGAAGAAGGAGACGAGGAGGAGGAAGTGGAGTGGGAAGAGGAAGACGAAGAAGACGACGATGATGAGGATGAGGACGATTGGTAGGGATTGAGTGGATCGATGCCCGATGGTGTGAGCGCGCTTGCGCAAAAACGCTGAGCGGACTTCTGGAGAAGTCCGCTCGTTTTGTCTCGATTACGTTTTGGGTATATGCTGCTCGATCGTGCGCCGGAAGATATCTTCCTGTTCCCGACGCGACGTGTCGGGTTTGACTTGCTCCGTGCGCTTACCGGCGCCGCGGCCGCGCTGCTGTGCCTGCTTAAAAGCAATCTCCATCGGTGTGAGCAGCGGCGCTTCGGGTTCATCGTCCAGCGGGGCTTCGCGCTCGAGCGCTTTGATCGACAGCCGGATTTGCTTCTTGCGCGCGTCGACGTCCAGCACTTTGGCCTCGACCTCTTCGCCGACTTTCAAGAGCTCCGACGGGTGTTCGAGGTAGCCGGCGCTGATCTCGCTGACGTGAATCATGCCCTCGCGCTCGGCGCCGAACTCGACAAACGCGCCGAACTTCTCGAGCCGGGTGATTTTGCCGGTCACGGTCTGGCCACGCTTGATCTCGCTCCAATCTACCGCGGGCGGCTCGACCATTGTCAGGCCGATGCGGTTTTCCTTGCGCTTGACCGCTGTCACCCACACCGTCACTTCATCGCCCTCCTTTACCACATCGGATGGCTTATTGACGCGGGTCTTGGCCATCTGCCCGACGGGCACCAGCCCGTCCTTGGGCGCGCCAATGCTGACGAACGCGCCGAACTCTTCAACGCGAACGACCTTGCCGATCAGTTTCATGCGTTTCTGCAGATCATTCCAGTCTAGCGGCAGCGGCTCGATCATCGTCAGTGCGATCAGGTTCTGCTGTGGCTTGACCTGCTTCACCCACACGGCGATCAGATCGCCTTCTTTTAGCACGTCGGCTACGCGGGTGACCGGGCGATCGGCTTTAATCTGTGAGATGTGCAAAAAGGCGTCGTGTTCGGCGCCGATGTCGATCCGCGCGCCGGCCAGTTCGACTTTCGTAATTTTGCCTTCGAATTTCATCTTGGGCTTAACGTCATTCAGGGAGAGAGACCTGCTATCGGACACGGGGAGCCTCGTTCGATGCATCGGGCATGAGGATGCCCCGCTGCTGCACGGGGCATTCGACGAACGGTGGTATTATACCGCGTTGAAAAGGGACTGTCAAATAATCAGGTCTGCTCACCGTTCGTAGGGCCGGTCGCCGGCGGCTGGTGGTTCACTTCGCCCGCGAGGCGCAACGCAGCGCGGACTTTGGCGTGCTCTTCGTTGAGCGAGTACGATGTGATGCTGTAGCCCATACCAGTATCGACTTCCTCCGGCAGCAAGATACCCTGCCGTACAGCCGCCTCGAGCGCCAGTTTGGCGGTCTCTAGA
>JBOGUH010000007.1:0-3019 GCA_050695975.1 Anaerolineae bacterium | reverse complement strand
GGCAAGAACGTTTTTCAGGGCGGCTTACTCGGGCTCGACAACATCGGCGTCTTCGACCGCAGCGCGCCCTTGCCAACCGGCGGACACATCGAACAAGCCGACGGCACCGCCTGGATGGGGATGTATTGCCTCAACATGCTGGCGATTGCCCTCGAATTGGCGCGTACCAAGCCGGCCTACGAGGACGTCGCCACTAAGTTCTTTGAGCACTTTATCTACATCGCCAATGCCATCAGCAACCTCGGCGGCGAGGGCGTGAACCTGTGGAATGCCGAGGACGGCTTCTTCTACGACGTCCTGCACACGCCCGACGACCACCACATCCCGCTCAAGATTCGCTCGCTCGTCGGCCTGATCCCACTGTTTGCCGTGGAGACGCTCGAACCGGATTTGCTGGTCAAGCTCCCGCACTTCCGGCGGCGCATAGAATGGTTCATTCAATATCGGCCGCAGCTGGTCGAAAACATCGCCTCGCTGACCGAACCCGGTGAAGGCAGCCGCCGCCTGCTGGCGATTGCCGACAGACAGCAGCTGGAGCGCGTGCTGGCCCGCATGCTCGACAGGTCTCAGTTCTTATCTGAATACGGCTTGCGCGCGCTCTCCAAACAGCACGAGCGAGAGCCTTATACGTTCAACGTGAACGGCCAGGTCCACTCCGTCTGCTACGAACCGGCTGAATCGAGCAGCGGCCTCTTTGGCGGCAACTCGAACTGGCGCGGGCCGATCTGGTTCCCCGTCAACTTTCTGATGATCGAGTCGCTCCAAAAATACCACCACTATTACGGCGACTCCATAAAAGTCGAGCTGCCACGCGGCTCAGGCAATCGGGTCAACCTCGACGAGGTAGCCGCCGACCTCTCCCGCCGCCTGATGCGCATCTTTCTGCGCGACGAAGCCGATGGCCGCCGGGCGGTCTTCGGCGGCGTGGACAGGTTCCAAAGCGACCCGCACTGGCGCGACTACATCCCGTTTTACGAATACTTCCATGGCGACAACGGCGCAGGGATCGGCGCGAGCCATCAGACCGGCTGGACGGGGCTGGTCGCCAAGCTGATTCAGCAGCAGGGCAGCAAACATTCGGAGTGAAACCTAACCACCAAGACACCCAGTCACTAAGATTTCTTGGCGCCTTGGTGCCTTCGTGGTTGATTTGATCGCCTTCAAGCAAGGAAAGCCTGAATGCTCAACTTTGGCAGTGAAGGGCGGAGCGACCTCGACTTCGGGCGCGGTGTGTGCGGTGACCTGGCTATATCGGGCGGCAAGGAATGGCTGGTGACGAACGGTATCGGCGGCTTCGCATCGGGCACGATCGCCGGCCCCCTCACCCGACGCTATCACGGCCTGCTCATCGCCGCGCTCCATCCGCCGCTAGGACGCACCTTGCTGGCAACCAAGCTCGACGAAACGGCAACCTACCTCGGTCGCGACTACCCGCTCTTTGCCAATCGCTGGGCCGACGGCTCGGTGAACCCGGCCGGCTACCAGCACATCGAGCGCTTTCACCTCGAAGGGACGACGCCTGTGTGGACATTCGCCTGTGCTGATGCGCTGCTGGAGAAACGCATCTGGATGCAACAAGGCGCGAACACGACCTACGTGTTGTATCACCTGCGGCGAGGCAGCGCGCCGCTCGCGCTCACCGTCAAGGCAATCGTCAACTATCGCGACTATCACAGCGCGACGCGCGGCGGTTGGCAGATGCAGATCGAGCCGGTCGCGTATGGTCTGCGCATCACCGCTTTTGATGGATCGACACCGTTTTACCTGATCAGCGATCGCGCCGAAGCCGAGCCGCGCCACGAGTGGTACAGCAATTTCTTTTTGAGCGTCGAAGCATACCGAGGACTCGGTGCGACCGAAGATCATCTTTACGCCGGCGACTTCCGCGCCTCACTGCAACCCGGCGAATCGCTCACGCTCGTCGTCAGTGCCGAGGATGATCCGAATCCCGTTGGCGCAACGGCGTACGCTGAGCGACAGCGTCACGAACAAGCGCTGCTCGACGCCACGCATCTACATTCGCACTCGCCTGCGCTCCCGCCTGACTGGGCCCAGCGTCTCACATTAGCCGCCGACCAATTCATCGTGGATCGACCCACGCGGGACGAGCCCGACGGCCGAACGATCATCGCCGGTTATCCCTGGTTCGGCGACTGGGGCCGCGACACGATGATCAGCCTGCCCGGCCTGACGCTCGCCACCGGCCGGCCCGACGTCGCGCGCAGCATCCTGCGCACCTTCGCCAACTTCGTCGATCGGGGCATGCTGCCCAATCGCTTCCCAGACGAGGGCGAGACGCCCGAATACAACACCGTCGATGCCACACTGTGGTACTTCGAGGCGATTCGCGCCTACCACGCGCATACCGGCGACGACGACCTGGTGCGCGAGTTATTTCCGACCCTGATGGATATCATCGACTGGCACCAGCGCGGCACGCGCTACAACATCCATGCCGATCCGAACGATGGGCTGTTGTACGCTGGTGAAGCCGGCGTGCAGCTCACCTGGATGGACGCCAAAGTCGGTGATTGGGTGGTCACGCCACGCATCGGCAAGCCGGTGGAGATCAACGCGCTGTGGTACAACGCGCTGCGCGTGATGGACGATTTCACGCAGATCGTGGGAGACGTCGTATCGGCGACTGGAGTCGCCTCCTACAAACAACTGGCCGATCGGGTTCAATCGAGTTTCAACCGATTCTGGTACGCGGACGGCGGTTACTGCTACGACGTGATCGACGGGCCGGGCGGAGACGATGCAGCACTGCGGCCCAACCAGTTGTTTGCCGTCTCCCTGCCCCACACTCCGCTCGACGCCGATCAGCAGCGCGCCGTGGTCGATGTGTGCGCTCGCCACCTGCTCACCTCGCACGGGCTGCGCAGCCTGGCGCCCGACGACCCGGCGTACATCGGCCATTATGGCGGCGATCAACGCCAGCGTGATGGCGCATATCACCAGGGCAGCGTATGGGGTTGGTTGATCGGCCCGTTCGTCAGCGCGAACCTGCGCGTCTACC
>JBOGUH010000006.1:0-4915 GCA_050695975.1 Anaerolineae bacterium | reverse complement strand
GAGGGCAAGACGCTCCGCGGCATGATCGACCAGCGCCAACGGCTGCCCATGCAGCAAGCGGTCGACATCACCTCACAGGTCGCCGACGCGCTCGAGCACGCGCACCGACAAGGGCTCGTGCACCGCGATATCAAACCGGCCAACGTGCTCATCCCCAATCTCGATCGACCTGTGGTAAGCGATTTCGGAATTGCCCGCCTGCTGGGCGAAACCGGCTTGACGAGCAGCGGCCAGCTGGTCGGCACGCCAGCCTATATGTCCCCTGAGCAGGGCAAGGGCGAGCGCGGCGATGCACGCAGCGACATCTACGCGCTGGGCATCGTGCTGTACGAGATGCTCACCGGCCGCCCGCCGTACGATGCCGACACGCCGTACGCCATCATCCTCAAGCACATTAACGATCCGCTCGTGCCGCCGCATGTCGTGATTGGCCCGCTGCCTGATGCGGTCGAGCGCATTGTGCTGAAGTGTCTGGCGAAGAATCCCGACGATCGCTTCGCGTCGATGGCCGATCTGCGCCATGCGCTGCGAGCGGCGATCAGCGGCCCACCGAGCAGCGCCACCCGAGAGGTCTCGGCCCCGCCGACGCTGGCTCACGCGGCCCAATCGGCCGCGCCCGACACGCTTGTCGCAAAGCCAGCGCAAGTGGCGGCGAGCCGGCTGTCGCAGCTGCCAAAGTGGGTACCCTTTACCGCGGGCAGCGTCGTACTCCTCGGCGTCCTGTTCATCCTGATCAGTGCGCTGAGAGGAGCTACCCCGCCGGTAGACGCGCCGCAGACCACAGACAACGGGTCGCCAGTCTCCGAAGCCCAAACACTGGTCGACACAGGCTACGAGCAGCTACTCGGCGGCGACGACGGCGCGGCGCTCGACCTCTTCAATCAGGCGCTCACGCTCGAACCGGACAACCCAAATGCATTGGTCGCCTGGGCAGTCGCCGAGTTGACACGCTACGGCGACGCGGAGGCGGCCGGTCAATACCTCGATCAGGCTGCGCCAGCCATCCCCGACGATCCGTACCTGCATTACGGCTACGGCCTGTTATACGTTCGGTCCGAAACGCGGCAAGACCCGCAGGCGTCAGATGCCGAGGTGAGTCGGGCGCTGGAAACGTGCGGCGATAACGTTCCTTTGTGCATTGAGGCATATCGCTTGCGCTCCGACGTGCGCTTCTGGTACCTGGGCGATACGGCGGGTGGCATCGCGGATATGGATAGCGCGATCGCGCTGAGCACTGATCCGAACGGCACAGCGTACCTTCACGGGGAGCGCGGCGACCTGCGCGATAGCGCTGGCGACCCAGACGGCGCGATCGAAGATTACGTCACCGCCTACGAGCTGAACGGCGACGGCGAGTATTTGCAGCGTGCGGCGGTCGTCGCCGTTCAGATCGAGGACTACACACAGGCGCTCACTTTTTACGATCGATTGCTCGAAAGCTTCTCTGGCGATCCGTATTATCTCGTCAGGCGCGGCTACGTCGAGTGGCAGGCGGGCAACCTGGAGGGCGCGGCCGACCAGGCCCGGCGCGCGCTCGATCTCGACTCCAGCCGGATCGAGGCGCACTACGTGCTCGGCCTTGCCCTGCTCGACCAAGGCGATCCGCAGGCCGCGCTGAGTGAGTTCGAGACGTTTGCCGCGGAGGACGACGAGGATCGGTATTACGAGATCAAACATCCGTTCTTCATCCCCGATCTCGGCCACGACATCGCCTACGACATGGCGCGCGCGTCGCATGCGCTGGGCGACCTCGATGGCGCGCTCGCGCTGATCGACGAGGCGCTCTCGCGCGACGACTATTGGCCGGAGCCGTTCATCGAACGCGGACGAATCCTGACCGAACAAGGCGATCTTGAGGGCGCGCGAGAGAGTTATCTGAAGGCCCGCGAGATTGCCGACGACGACCCTGAATTGCAGGCATCGATCGACGCATTGCTGGTGGAGTTAAGCAAGTGATGCTCGATTTCACACCCGTGCGCAATAACGAACTCACCTTCGGCCAGCTGTCGGCCAACCTGACGCGCGACGATTTGCGCCGCCTGACGAACGAAATGATCGACACACAGTTGAGCCTGATCGCCGATTGCGCCGATGCCGACGTGACCTTCGTGCCGGACGACCCGGAGGCCGACGATCAAGCCGCGGCAACCGAAGCGGAGGTGAATATGCCGTGGACGCTGGGGCACGTGATCGTTCACACTACGGCCTCCGGCGAAGAGGCTGCTGTTATCGCCGCCGAGTTAGCGCGCGGCGTGCGTTTTCACGGTCGTTCGCGCAGCGAAGTGCTGTGGACCCGCGTGACCACGATCGAGCAATGCCGCCGCCGTCTGGAAGAGAGCCGCCGCATGCGCCTGGCCAGCCTGGACATGTGGCCCGATCAACCCGACTTGGATAACACTTATCGACCCAGGAAAGACGCCGATCCGGTCAACGCGATCATTCGCTTCGTGCAGGGTTTGTCTCACGACGACAGCCATTTGGAGCACATCGCCAAGATTGTGCGGCAGGCCAAAGCGTCAAGAACGTGGCGAGTGACGAGTGACACGTGACGAGCGTTGCACGAGAGCCGCGTCACACGCCACTCGTTACCCGCCAGCCGTCACATGATCGACCATTTCATACCCTCTGATACGACTCCTCGTTTAGCGCTGCTCGGCGACCTGCTGCCGCGCCTGCCGATGTCTGTGGCGCGCGGCTACATCGACGCCTACGCCCAACCGGGTGGCGTAGCGCTCGATCCATTCTGCGTCGGGACCAGCGTGATTCGCGCTGCGGTTGGATCAGGCCGACGGGCGATCGCCGCATCGTTCAACCCGATCGTGATCCGCGCGATCGAGGCATCGCTGTGGCCGATCGACGCGCGGGCTGCCCTCACCCACCTGGCCGACGCGCGCAAAGGCGATCGGCGTCTGCGCGATCAGGTCCTCGACGTGTATGCCACGCGCTGCCCAACCTGTGGCGCGAGCGCCACCGCGCGCGAGTTTGTCTGGGATCGGCATGCCAACACACCGGCATTCAAGATCGTCGATTGCCCGGCGTGCGGCGTCAATGGCGGCGAGGCCGATGCCGATGACGTGGCCTCGGCGCGCCGGCACGAACCGCGCGGCCTGCCCTTCTGGCTGCTGCATAGCAAAGTCATCCCGCGCGATGCCGAAGACGCCGATCGCGTGAGCGAGGCGCTCGACGCGTACACCCCCCGCGCGCTCGCCGTAATCGCCGACATCCTGCTCAAGTTTGACGGCCTGCCGCCGTCCGATCGCGACGCGCTGCGCGCGCCCTTGATCGACGTATTCGATGCCGCCTCGTCACTCCACCCAGCCGACGAGTCCGGCCAGCCGATTCTTCCACGTGTCAAGCCTCGCTCCCTCCGCCCGCCGCCGCGCTTTATCGAACGCAATGTCTGGCTCGCGCTTGAGTCCAGCCTCACCCCTGGCCCCACTCCCTCAGAAAGAGGGGAACCGATCCTGCGCGCACCCGATCTCAATACGCTGCTTGAGTCGCGCCAGCCCGCCGCGTGTGTGCTGATCGAAACCTCGCGTGACCTGGGCAAGCGGCTGCCGCCCAACTCGATCGATCTACTGCTGGCGCGCCCGCCCCTGCCCGACCCGCCGCTGTGGACCTTGAGCGTGGTGTGGACGGTCTGGTTGTGGGGAAGCCCCCGCCACAGTGCGCCATCGGAACACGCTGAGCAAAGAGGCGGGGGTAAGTCCGAAGCGATGACCTCACTGCTGCCGCTCCTCTCGCAGCGACGGACGAATTGGGACTGGCAGTGGCGTGCGATGGCGTCCGCGTTGGGCGCGCTGCTGCCTGCGCTGAACGAAGACGCGCGAGCCATCCTCGCCTTCAGCGCCGACGACGCGCCAGGCGAATCTGCGCTCGACGGCGTGGCGCTGGCGATGGCCGGATCGGGCGCATCGCTCAGCCGCGCCTTGTGCGATCCGTTCGACGGCTACCGCATTCATGCGCGTCCACTTGCGCGCCGGCCTGGCGATCGCGACCGAGAAGCGCTGGCGCAGGACATTGGACACGCCGCACTGGAAGCGGCGATCAAAACGCTGCGCGCACGCGGCGAGCCGTCGGCCTGGCCTATCGTCCGCGCGTCGATCCTCGAGGCGCTGGCGAAAGACGGCGCGCTGGCTATTGCGGCGCGGCTGCCGGAAGACGGCCCGCAGCCGCTCGCGTTCGTGCGCGAATCGATCGAAGCGGCGCTGAAGCGCGAAAGTGGGCCGATCATCGAGATCGACGATCGGGTGTGGTGGTTAGCGGACGTGGGTCGGGCTGCCGAACCGCTGTCCGATCGGGTCGAACTCGCCACGCTGGAATTGATTCGATCAAAAGAGGAATGGGAGGAGTCGGACTTGCTGCACGAGGCGTATCGCCGCTTCCCTGGCGACCTGACGCCCGAGCGGCCGCTGCTCGCCGCGTGCGTAGCATCGTACGCCGAAGAAGCGCCTGCGCAGCGTGTGCGATTGAGAGCCGAAGATCGGATCGAGGCGCGCGCGGCAGAGGTTCAGTTGATGCAGCGCGCACTGGCGCAGCTGGGCGCGCAGCTGGGCTATGCCGCCGAAGTGCGCGCCGGGCAGATCGTGGTGTGGAAGGATGAAGGCACGATAGCTTACACGCTGGTGGTCAGCCCGACGGCGGAGATGGGAGCGGTGTGGCGGTTCGGGCAGATGCTGGCCGGCACGCCGGTGCTGGTCATCCCCGGCAGCCGGGCCACACTGTTTCAGCACAAGCTCGCCCGCGATGCGCGCCTGCGCGAAGCGGTCGAGCGCGGCGCCTGGCAGTTCCTCAAGTTCAGCGCAGTCCGCGAGCTGATCGCGCACGCCGACATGGATCGCCGCGCGTTCACGCTCGCGCTCGGCCTCGACCCGCCGCTGGAGCAGCCGCAGGTGCAAATTCCATTGTGGTGACC
>JBOGUH010000005.1:0-4165 GCA_050695975.1 Anaerolineae bacterium | reverse complement strand
GGCTGGCGCATCAGGATCTCAAGCAGATGGGACTGCTTGGGCGTGAGTTGATGCTCCTTCTTGCCGAGGCGCACGCAACGATTGGCGACGTTGAGTGTAAGGTCACCGATGGTCAGCACTTCGCCTTGGCCGCTGGGGAGCATACGCGCTACGCGATTGAGGAGTTTGCGCGGCGTAAAAGGCTGGGGCAGGATGTAGTCGGCGCCGCACGTCGCATCGACTTGAACGTTAGGACGGACCAGAAGCAAGATCGCGACGCCGTCAACGTGAGCCCGGATGTCGCGACAGATACGCACGCCGTCGATGCGCGAGGAGGTCGAATCAAGGACGATCAGCGCAAGCGGGTTGTCCTTCGCTTGCGCGATGGCCTCTTTGTTCTTTGTGGCGCGGATCACATCGTACTTGCGGCGTTCAAGCACTTGCACGAACGACGACTTCGGACGAGCGCCCTCGATCAACAATACGGTCGGCATGCTGACAGGCCTAACAAAAAGAGGAACGATCCCGGGTGGTGGATCTGGCGGAGCCGCATCCGGCAGCTATCCCCTTTCGCGCAGGACGGGGATCGTCGAGAGATGCCGCCTACTTGAGCATCGGTGCAAAACGCCGCGACCTGTCCAACAAGGCGCCAGGCGCGCGGCGGATGAGAAAGAGAAAGTTATTTCAGCAGGTCGGTTTTCAGAATGGCATCCAACGCAATGACGGCGATCATGCCAAACATGAACGCAGCGAGGACGAAGTTGATCGCGCCAAACTCCATGAGCAGAAGCGGATCCTTACTGACGTTGCCGAGAAATGACACGATGCCAAACGTTTCGGCTGCGCCGACTGCCATGCCGACGAGTATGACAGCTATTCGCTTAATCACCATGAGCAACCCCCGTGCGTGGACGCGCCACCATCTTAACCCAACCTGAGCGAAGCGTCAAGTCGCCTAAAAGTTGGATTTACGCGATTTTGCGTCTGAGGATCAGGCGTGGCAGAGCGCGCACCTCTTCCGATCCCAGCACAGACGCGACGACGACGTACACCAGTAGGCCGATCACGCCGGCGATGATCAGCGGCACGCCGATCTCGACGGCGAGGCGGATCGCCGGGCCGAGCGGGAGCCCATCCGGAAGCGGCCACACGCTGAAGATGGATTGCAGTCCGGCGCTCGCGGTGGCCATGGCCACTGCTCCGACCGCGAAACGTGCCAGGGACGCGAGGATGCGATGCTCGTCGAGCCCGTTCAGCCGGCGGCGGGCCATGAGCAGCAACGCGAGCACTTCGACGCTGACTCCGATCGAGTTGCCCAACGCCAATCCAGCATGTCCGAGCGGCCCGCGCAAGGCCAGGCTGGCGATGACGTTGACGATCATCGCACCGATGGCGACAAATAACGGCGTGCGCGTATCCTGCTGCGCGTAGAAGGAGCGGGCGCACACTTCAAGAGTCGAGTGGCCGATCAAGCCGATCGCGTAGCCGTGCAAGGCCCACACAACCGCATCGGTAGCGGATGACTCGAACAGCCCGCCTTCAAACAAGACGCGCACGAGCGGCCGGCCGAGGACGATCAATCCAACGCTGGCTGGCACGGTCAGCGCGAAGATGGCGCGCAGCGTGGTCGAGATAGTCGCGCGGAGTTCGTCGCGTTTGCCGAGGGCGGCGAGCTCGCTGAGCGTGGGAAACACGGCCGTGGCGACAGCGGTGGCGATGACGGTTTCGGGCAACTGCATCATGCGCCAGCCGTAGTTGAGCGCAGTCACGCTGCCGGGGCTTAGCTGGGAGGCGAGGCTGGTACCGATGACGGCCGTGAGCTGCACCACGCCCAGCCCGACGACGCGCGGCGCAAGCAGGACCAAGACGCGGCGCAGGTGCGGGTCTTGCAGGCCCAGCCAAAGCGTCCAGCGCGCCCCGTGGCGGATCAAGCCGGGAACTTGAATGAGCAGATGCAGCAGCGCGCCGATCACAACGCCAATAGCCGGCCCCCAAACGCCGATGCGCGGGGCGAGCAGAATCACGCCGGCGAGGATGCCGATGTTGTACATGATCGGCGCGAGCGCAGGCAGCAGGAAATGCTGGTTGGCCTGAAGCGCGCTCATGACGATGGCGCTGACGGAGAAGATCGCGGTCGAGATCAAGATGACGCGCATCAAGTCGGCGGTCAGGAGTTGTTGATCCGGGTCAAATCCACACTCGCCGACCAGGAGCCGTTGATCAGGGTTGAGGCCACATCCGAATAATTGATTGACGATCCACGGAGCGGCAAGCGCCAAGAGCGTGGATGCGATCGCGGTGACGAGGAAAGCCAGGTTGATCACCGCGCTGGCCAAACGCCAGGCGGCGGAACGGTCGCGCGCGATGAGGCCGGAGATCACCGGGATGAAAGCCGAGGCGAGCGCGCCGCCGGCGACGAGGGTGAACAGCAGATCGGGCAAGCCAAAGGCGGCGTAATAAGCATCGAGTTCGCGGCCGGGGCCGATGATGCGCGCCAGGATGAGATCGTCGAGGATACCGGTGATCTTGCTGGCGAGGAATCCTCCCGCGACCAGGAGCGCGGCGCCGAAGATGCGGCGGTTGCGGGCGAGCGTAGAGAGTGGTTGGGGAGGTTGGATGTCGGTCATAGATTGGTGTCAACGAATGGACCGCTACGGGGAATCAACGCATCCAACTTCCAACTATCAAACAAAACTACTGGCCTAGAGTAGCAAGGGCGCCGGCAGCGACTGTGAAGTTGGGATTGTAATGCAGGGCCTGATTAAACTGGTCGCGGGCGGCATCAAGTTCGCCGCGAGCTTGATGGACGAGGCCACGATAGTACCACAATTCTTCGATGTAGGGCGTCTTAGCCAGTGTCGCGTCGGCCAGCGCGAGCACGTCGTCAAAACGACCCGTGTGATAGTAGGCTTCGAAGATGCCGAACTGGTACCAAGTCATGCGCCACGGCAGGCCCAGGCTGCGCGCCTGATCGTAGGCGGCAGCAGCTGATTCGTATTCGCCCAGCGCGACGAAGTTGGTGCCGACGTTGAACCAGGCGAATGGGTTGGACGGATTGGCTGATGCTTCGGCCTGCGCCGAGGCGAGCGCAGCCGCGGCGTTAGAGGTTGGGTCGGCATCGGCGCCGAGCAGCTGCATCACGGTCTCAGCCTGCTCTGCCTCGTAGACGATGAGATACGTACGATTGAAATGGCTCCAGTACCAGTCGAGGACGTCGTAGGGCACGGCTTGGTTGGGTCCGGTGTACGAGTCCATCGCAATAAACTCGCCGCGCGAGTCGCTGTAACCGATGACCAGTTCGTAATGGCCCATCCAATCCAGCTCGGCGTCAGGCTCAAAGCCCTTTTCGATCAGAACCGGGATGCCAGCCTGGAGGAATTGCTTGATGAGCAGCATCGATCCGTTGGCGCGCATCAGTGCGCTCAGGCCGGCGGTTTGGGCGAAGGCGGCCATCTCGTGTGGTGATACGTTCACGTCTTCCTCAGCGGGTTTGAGGAATTGCGCCGCGTCCGCCTGGTTGCCCGCCCAACCGAAGTAGCTCAAGTTCGTCATCAGTGTCGCCGGGCCGCAGTTGTTCCACGTTTGATAGGCGTGCCGGAAGCCGGTGAGAAGCAGGTTGGCTGCGTCGATCGATGCCGGCGTAGAGCGGGCCGCTTGCGCCGGGCCAGGGGGCACAACGGGTGTGAGCGTGAGCCTGGTGGTCGAGGAGGAGCGCGTGGAGGCCGGAGTCGGTGTAAGCGTCGGCGCTGGCGTCGAAGTCGGGGTCGCAGTCGGAGTCGCAGTCGGGGGTGGGGTGAGCAGCGCCGAGATGTCGGCGCTGACGTGTGTGATTGGCGTCGGGATAACGTCGGGATAATCGGGCAGGATCAGCGACTGGGCCAGCGGCCGGACTAACTCCGGCACGCGGCTGATCAGCTCGTCTTGCCACCTCGGCGGCAACGCGCGCGCGAAGAGCAACCCGCCGACGCTTGCCAACACAAGGGCGACGACAATCATGATGAACCATCGAACACCTACGTGCGATCTCATTGAACACCCCGTGTGGTCCGAAAGCGCCCTTCGACTGCGTTCCGCGAACAGCGCGCGGAACTCCGCTCGGGATGCTGGGGGGCGTTTTCGTAATCGACTGGCGCTCGCCCGGTTCGTCGATTATACACCGGACTGCCGAGGCAATCCGTTTGACCCC
>JBOGUH010000004.1:0-11080 GCA_050695975.1 Anaerolineae bacterium | reverse complement strand
CTGCGGGCGGCGGGCGACAGTTCAACTGTCGCCTGAACAATGTGGGTAATAAGACTGGAGTCTGGCCCGCTGATCATACACATCTCACCACGGAGGCGCTGAGGACACGGAGAAAACTCCTTGAAATCTCTGTGAACTCTGGGTCTGTGTGGTTCAGCCGAGCGAGCCGTAAATCTAGTGCACGACCATCCGCAGCCGCACGCGGCCAAGCTGGACTTCGTCGCCGTCGCGGAGCGGGTGCGGCAGATATGGGGTGAGCCGCTGGCCGTTGAGGAAGGTGCCGTTGGCGCTGCCCAGATCCTCGATGAAGAACTGCAGCTTCTGCTGATGCACGCGGGCGTGGCGGCGTGACACACCGCCTTCCAGGCCACCGTCGGGCGTGAGGTCCACGTCGGGGAACACACCGCGTGTGGCGTCCAGCCGGCCGAGGACCGCTTCGCCGCCGGTGGGCAGTGGGACGCGCCGCCCGCTGGCGGTCATCACCACGGTGAGCGTGCTCGTCTCGGCCTCGGCGGTTGGCGCGCCGGCGCCAGTGGCCCACGGATCGGCTCGCGCGGTGGGCAGTTCGGATTCGGGCAGCGGCTCGGTCCTCAGCGGGCCGCCCGTGAGCAGGTACACGCCGCACTCGCTGCAGAAGAGCGTGCCGGGTCGATGTTGTCGTCCGCAAGAAGGGCATTCGATCATGGTTATTTATCCTTGACTGGGGCCAGTGATAGGCTGCGTGTCCCGTACTTGATGGTCTTCTGGCCGCCCGGCGAAAGGTGGCCGCTGCGCGCCAGTCGGCCGGCTTCCAGCAGCGCGGCGCGCGCCAGCTGGTGTTCGCCCAGATCGAGCAGCCGGGTGGCCATGGTTTCCAGGCGCTGCGTGGCCGCGGCGACGTCGCCTTTCTCGAGCGACTGCCACGCGCTTTCTTGCATCTGAAAGATCGTCACCTTGGCCAGCGCGTTGAGCAGGCTGGGCGGCACAGCCTGCTGGGGCGGCGCGTCCGGGCTGAACGTGAGCACGACGTCCGCGCGCAGCCGTTCGCCTTTGCGTTCCAGCGCCGGCACGTTACCGACCAGTTCGATCTGAACCACGCGCTGCTTGCCCGCCTTCTGTTCGCCGACGATCACGTCGAGCAGGCCGCTGGCCGCCGAATTGGCCTGAAGCGAGCCGATGAGCATGCTTTCGTCGTCCGTTTCGATGCGCTGGATGTAGGGCGTCAGTCGGAACGCGCCGCGCAGGTGGGCGCCTTCGGCAAAACGCAGATGGAGCCGCAGCCCGTCGCCGTACAGCGCGGTCAGCCCTTGCAGGCGCTCCTTCATAATCGCCTGCACGTCCGAAACCGAGGCGATGTAATGCGACGCTCCACCCGAGCGCGAGGCGATCGCGTCGAGCAGTTGATCGTTCCAGTCCTCGCCGATGCCCATCGCGCTGATGCCGACGTTGCGCTGCTTGGCTTCGAGCGCCAGTGCCAGGCACTTCTCCTCGTCGCCGTAGGTCTGGCCGTCGGTGAGCAGGATCAGGTGATTGACGGACTGCGAGCGGCGGTGTTTCTCCAGCTCGTCCAATCCCAGCGTCAATCCCTGAAGGATCTCGGTGCCCCCCGAGGCCTGGATGGCGCTGACGCGCGCCTTGGCGCGGATGGCGTCGCCGACGGATTGATTAGGCCACATCACTTCGGCGCGGTCGCTGAAGGCGACGATCGCCAGCGAGTCGCTCTCACTCAGCGAGTCGATGAGCTGTTGCGAAGCGGCCTTCACCTGGTCCAGGCGCGGCCCCTGCATCGACGTGCTGCGATCGACGACCAGGCACAGGTTCAGCGGAAGCCGATGCGCTTTGGAAATCGGCTTGGCGGCGCTGATCTCGAACAACACGTACAGGATCTGCTCTTCGGGCATCACCGGCAGCGTCTCGCGGCTGACCTGCAGATCGAGCGAGAACAGCGAGTCGAGGCTGAGACCGGAGTCACCCGTGTGTCGGTCGTAGGCTTCCCGACGCTTGGCGTCGCTGAGCACTTCGTAGGCTTCCTGCACTTGGCGGAACAAAATCGAAGTGCCGGCCGGCATGCTCTGCGCGTCGGGGTGATATTGCCGGACGAGGCTGCGATAGGCGCGTTTGATGTCGTCGAGGCTGGCGTTCTGGGGAACGCCTAAGATCTGGTAGAAGTCGGGTTGACCGGCCATAGACTCAGCAAGAAATGAATCTGTCCGAAAATCAGTGGCGCAAGATCAAACATCCATTTCGACGATGACCGCCGTAATGTTGTCGCGTCCGCCAGCGGCGTTGGCCGCGGCGACCAAGGCATCGCAGGCTGACTGCGGTGACTTGGCGCTGCTCAGGATCTGGCCGATGGATTCGTCGGAGATCATACTCCAGAGTCCGTCACAGCACAACAAAAGCCGGCCACCCGGCGGAATCGTTTCCAGGTGAGTATCCACTTCGAGGATGCCTTCTTGTCCGACGGCCCGATACAGCACGTTCTTCTGCGGATGCGCGGCGGCCTCTTCCGCAGTCAGTTGACCGAGCTCGATCAGTTTGTCCACGTAAGAGTGATCTTTAGTGACCTGACGCAAGGCGCCTTCGTGGTACACATACGCGCGGCTGTCGCCGACGTGGGCCAGTATGGCCCGATCGTTGAACACCAGCGCGCAGGTCAGCGTGGTCCCACCGCCCGGCACGGCGTGATACACCACCTTGCTGGCTTCGTCGACGGCCTTCATGAGCGCCTCGGCCAGCGGCGTTTGAGAGTCGTCCGGCCCGCCGTGAGCCAGGTAGGGCAGGTAGACGCGCTCGATCACTTCGCGGGCGACCGTGCGCGCTGCCAGCGAGCTGGCGACCTCGCCGGCCTGATGCCCGCCCATCCCGTCCGCCAGGATGAACAGGCCGAATACGTTGAGCGCCGCGTCGCCATGATGCTCCGAGTTGAAGGTGAGCAGCACGTCCTCATTGTGGGCGCGCACCTGGCCGACATCGCTGGCCGTGCCGACGCGCAGGTGCCGCGCGCGCGCCGTGGGCGCCGGCGTAGCAGGCAGTTCCGATCCAACCTGCGTCATCTCACTTGAGGCCTGCGCATCCATCTGTTTGTCTTCTTTGCGCCCGAACAATCTTCGCACGATGCCCATGCGGTCTCCCCGCGATTCTGTATCGAAAGAGTCGAGAGGCTCACTGAAATCTCCACTCCCTAAGCCCAGATTTCGCAGTTGCACTGCGGCAGGCCGGGCGGCAGTGCAACACATGCGGTGCAGTGCTCCCACTGCCGCACCAACGTCGGGCATCCGCCGGGTGCGAAAAACAGGCTAAGTCGGCAGTGCGTACACCAGTCGATCGGTAGAGGTGACGAACACCACATTATCCGCGACGACGGGCGCCGAGGTGATCGGGCCACCGGTGCGGAACCGCCAGCGAAGGCTGCCGGTCCTGGCGTCCAGGCTGTACACGTGCTGATCGACCGAGCCGATGTAGATCACGCCGTTGTAAACCGCGGGCGATGAAGTAACCTGCCCTTCGGTCGCGTATTTCCACAGCTCGCGGCCTATTTTGGCGTCCAGCGCGTACAGGAAACCGTCGGCGGAGCCGATATACAGCACGTTATCGCTGATCACCGGCGACGACCACACCGGCTTGCCGGTGCGGTAGCGCCAGAGCACCCAGCCCGTTTCCATATCCAGACAGTACACGTTCCAATCGTCCGAGCCGACGTACACGCAGCTGTTGTGCACGGCCGGCGAGGAGACAATCGCGCGCTTGGTGCGGAAGCGCCACTTCAGAATGCCCCGAATGTCGAGCGAGTAGAGGTGACCATCGTTTGAGCCGAAGAAGATCTGCTCGCCGCCAATCGCAGCAGACGAGCGGATAGCGGATTCCGCCTGCGTTTTCCAGGCGACGCGGCCGGTCAGGAAGTTGGCCGCGTACATGAATCCGTCATCCGCGCCAAAGAAGACGTGATTGTACTGCACGCGCGGCGACGAGAAGATGCGCCCGCCGCTGGGGCACGTCCACTGGATCCGGCCGGTCTGCGCGTTGACGCAATAGAGCACGCGATCCTGCGATCCGAACACCACCCGCTCGTCCGCCACGCAGGGCGTGGAGGCAATGCCGCCTTCGGTCGCGTACTTCCACAGGAACTTGCCGGCGCGGGCATCCAGCGTGTACAGGTTGTGATCGTACGCGCCGACGAAGACTTGCCCATTGGCAACGGCGGGGGCGGAGCGGATCTCGTCTTCGCAGGCAAAGGTCCACAGCGGGGTCAGGTCGCTGCTGCCGCCCAGATTGACCATCGGTGCGGAGATTTTGTGGGCCGGGCGCAATGCCAACAGCGCGCGCCGCATCTCGTCGGCCGAGGCGTAACGGCGGTCCGGCTCGTATTCGAGCGCGCGTATGACGACCTGGGCGAATTCCGGATCGACGTTGGGATTGGCGGCGCTGATCGGTCGTTCGTGGAACGAGAACGGCGGTTCCACCTGCGGGTTCTGCCGCGTGAGCAGGTGGTGCAGCGTCGCGCCGAGCGCGTACAGGTCGGTGCGCTGATCGGCGATGCCGCGATACTGTTCGGGCGGGCTGTAGCCTTCGGTGCCGATCATCGTGCCCTTTTGGCCGGGCTGGAAGTTCTTGGCAATGCCGAAGTCGATCAGCCGGAGCTGGCCGTACTTGTCTAACATGATGTTGGACGGTTTCATGTCACGGTAGATAATCGGCGGCGTGTAGCCGTGCAGGAAGGCAAGCACATCGCACAGCTGCAATGCCCAGGACATGATCTGATCCTGCGGCAGAAAACCGGTGCTGTCGCCGATGATCGTTTCCAGGTCGCGCCCATCGATGAATTCCATCACCAGGTAGGCGCGGTTGTCTTCCGAAAAGTAATCGTACACCTTGACGATGGAGGGGTGGCTCAGTGTGGCGAGGATGTTGGCTTCGCGCTCGAAGTTTTGGAGGGCCACCGCGCGCAGCTGGGGATCGGGCGCGTGGTTGATCATCTCTTTGACCGCGCACAGCTTGGTGACGTTAGGGAAGCGCAGGTCACGGGCCTGGTACACGGCGCTGAATCCGCCCATGCCCAGCGCGCCGCGGACCTCGTAACGTCCCTGCAGGACGCGTCCCGGCGCCAGCGAACCATCGCTAACCTTTGGATCGCCGGCGATATGGCGTGTGTCAAGTGAGCTCATAGGTGGACCTTGCGGTCGCGTCAGTCTTGCCAGGCCAAAACGTGGAGATATTATAGCGCGGTTCGCAACCCGATGCAATGAAGATGAGTCATCGGTGCCTCCGTTCGCTCGCAGTTGCACTGCGGGCGCGGGGCGACAGTGCAACCCTGGCCCGCTGGCGCAAGCCAGGGCGGGCTGTCGCCCAACATGTGTACAATCACCAGAGATGAGTCATCGGCGCCTTACAAGAGTCGTGCGCATTCCTTGACGCGGGTAATTGTCTGTGGCATAATTCGCCCATCGGCGTTGAGGGAAACGAGTACGCATTGAGGCTTCACAGCGAATTCGGGGCGAGTGTGAGCCGAATGAAGTGACGATGCGGAAAATCCTTCCGGAGCTGCTGACCGAAAAACAGGCCCTGACCGGGGTGCAGGCTGTGCGGAGCCCCTCTGCGAAGCGCCCTTTAGGGTTAGGGTCAGCCTGCGCGGCCTGAAGGCCGCACTCCAGTGAACTGGTGCCTGTTGAGTAGATTCAGCCGGGGTCGCTGCCCGTTATCCGCAGCGCGGCAATACGCGTCTGTCGACGGCGCGTGCGGCCGGCAAAGCGGCCCTGCGGGTAGTGGGGCAAAGAGGGTGGTACCACGGGAGTTTTGGCCTCTCGTCCCTGGTGTGGACGAGGGCCGTTTTGTTTATCAGACCTGCCAGGGTCTCCAGCCACTCCGCTATCCTGCGGCGACGCTCCCCACTCTCCTTCGGCAAGCTCAGGACAGGCTCTTCGGTCGGGGACTTCGCAGGACAGGCGCTTTGGGCTGCTTCGCAAGAACTGGCAGGTCTCGGGGAGACATGATGACTGAACTGCTGTGCCACACAGACGCGTACTGCAAAGAGTTCGATGCGACGGTCAGCGCTGTCGAGGGGAATGCGGTCGCGCTCGATCGGACGGCGTTTTATCCGGGCGGCGGCGGCCAGCCCCACGACATTGGCACACTGGCGCTGGGCGATCGGACCTGGACGGTGTCGAAGGTCCGCAAGCAAGGCAACGCCGTCTGGCACGAACTGGCCGAAGGTGATCCGCCGCAGGTCGGATCGATCGTGCGCGGCGCGATCGACTGGGAGCGCCGTTACCGGTTGATGCGCACGCACACGGCGATGCACATCTTGTGCGGCGTGATCTGGCGCGATTACGGCGCGAGCGTGACCGGCGGCAACATGGAGCCGCTGCGCGGCCGGATGGACTTCGAGTTCGAGACGATGCGCCAGGAATTGGTCAGGGCGATCGAGGAGAAGGTCAATGTCGAGGTCGCGGCGGCGCGCCCGACGCGAGTCAAGATACTCCCGCGCGACGAGGCCTTCCAGATTCCCGATCTGATCCGCACCAAGATCAATCTGCTGCCGGAGGGCATCCTGGAAGTGCGCACGGTCGAGATCGAAGGGCTGGACTTGCAGGCCGACGGCGGGACGCACGTGGCGAATACGTCGGAAGTCGGCCGTATTCGGGTGGTGGATTATAAGAGCAAGGGCAAGATCAACAAGCGCATCGAAGTCGCGATTGAAGAGCGTTGACACGCTCGCGCGTTTAAGCGTTTGACCTTTTTCTTGCCCGCAGCGCATCCTTCGACTACGCGGCCCAACAGCGGGCCGCTCCGCTCAGGATGCTTGCCAACTTATAAACGGATGAGAGATGATTCGCGGACGGTTGGTACGCCTGGCGCGCAATATTGAACGATCGCGCTGGGACTATCCGTATTCGATCTGGACGATGACCGGGGGGACGTTCATCAACACGTTCGGCGGGTCGATGGTCTTCCCGATCTTCAGCCTGTACTTTACGGCAAAGTTCGGATTGACATTGGCCGAAGCCGGCCTGCTGTCGACTACGTTCGTGATTGGCAGCATCGTGGGTCAGCCGCTGGGCGGATTCCTCACCGATCGGCTTGGGCGCAAAGGGATTATGGTCTTCGCGCTGGTGGCCGAGGCGACGTTCAGCATGGGCATGGCGCTTGCGCCGAACGTGCCGGTTCTGGTGATCGACGTCCTGCTCTTCGGGTTGACCGTGCCCATGTTCAATATGGTGATCATTCCAGCCTCGCAAACACTGGCCGCCGATCTGGCGCCGATCGACATGCGCGGGCGATACCAGGCCATGTATGGCCTGACCGCCAGCCTCGGCTTTGGGATTGGGCCGGTCGTCGCCGGCTACTTGTTTGACGTCGGCCGGGGCCAGTGGATCTGGATCGGGTCGCTGATCATCGGCCTGATGGTGGCGATGGGCTATCGTGCCTTCGGGCCGATGCTCAACAGACGCCAGGCGGCAGCTGCATGATCTCCAATGGAATGCCGAATGTAGAATGTTGAATGAAGGAGGAACAGAATGCCCTTTAAGCCCGTACCCACAACCGTCGATTTCCCTGTGCAGGAGCGCGAGATTCTGCAATGGTGGAAGGAGGCAGACGCATTTAACACGCTGCGCCGATTGCGCGCGTCTTCGGACAAGCGCTTCTCGTTCCTGGATGGCCCAATCACGGCCAATGGCCCGATGGGCGTGCATCACGCCTGGGGCCGCACCTACAAAGACGTGTGGCAGCGCTACTCCGCGATGAAGGGCTGCAACCAGCGCTGGCAGAACGGCTTCGACTGCCAGGGCCTGTGGATCGAGGTGAACGTCGAGAAGGATTTGGGATTCAAGTCCAAGCGCGATATTGAAGAGTACGGGCTTGCGCCATTTGTCGTGCTGTGCAAGCAGAAAGTGTTGAACTATGCGGCTGTGCAGACGGAGCAGTCGATCCGGCTGGGTTACTGGGTGAACTGGGACGATCCCGAAAAGCTGCGCTGGCTGCGCGACAAGCTGGGCGAGGATTCGCAGCAGGTGATCGAATACGAAGCACCGGATGGCATGATCGAGGGCACGGTCGAGCAAGTCGTGGGCAAGCTGGGCTGGCCGAGCTACGGCGGGTCGTATTTCACTTTCAGCGACGAGAACAACTATCAGATCTGGCGCTTTCTGAAGACATGCCACGAGAAAGGCTGGATTTACAAAGGCACCGACGTGATGCCGTGGTGCTATCGCTGCGGCACCGGCATCAGCCAGCACGAGATCGTTACTGAGGGTTACGTGGAACTGACGCATACAAGTTTGACGGTGCGTTTTCCACTGCGCGAACGGGCAGGCGAATACTTGCTCGTGTGGACGACGATGCCATGGACGTTGATCCCGAATGTCATGGTCGCGGTTGGACCCGAACTCACGTACCTAAAAGTGAAGCAAGGCAACGCGGTTTATTACCTCTCGGAACACACGACGCACATGCTCAAAGGCGCGTACGAAGTCATCGGCAAGTTGAAGGGCAGCGAGATGGAAGGCTGGACGTATGTCGGCCCGTTCGACGAGCTGCCCGCAGAGCAGGAGGTAGGCGGTCACGTCGCACCCGAATTGCGCAATCACGTCCCGCGTCCACCCGTGAGCGCGGCACAAGCGCATCGCGTCATTCTTTATAAGGATGTCAACGAATCGGAAGGCACAGGCTTGGTGCACATGGGGACAGGGGGTGGTCCTGAAGACTTTCGGCTTGGCAAGGAATACGGCTTGCCCATCGTCGCGCCATTGGACGAGAACGGCGTATTCATGGAAGGCTTCGGTGAATTCAGCGGTATGAACGCGTTCGACGTCACGCCCAAGGTGATCGAGTCGCTGCAGCAAAAGGGAATGCTCTATCGCACTGACCCGTATACGCACCGCTATCCGCAGTGCTGGCGCTGCCAGACGCCGCTGGTGTTCCGGCTCGTCGATGAGTGGTTCATCGCGATGGACGGCGCGCGCCAACTGCTAATGGACGTGACGAACCAGATTCGCTGGATCCCGGACTTTGGCAAGGACCGCGAGCTCGACTGGCTGCGCAACATGCACGACTGGATGATCAGCAAGAAGCGCTACTGGGGCCTGGCACTGCCGATTTGGGAATGTTCAGAATGCGGTCACTTCGAGGTGATCGGCTCGGTTCAAGAGTTGAAGGTACGCGCGGTTGAAGGCTGGGACGCATTCGAAGGCCACACGCCTCACCGGCCGTACATCGATGCGGTCAAGATCAAGTGCTCACACTGCGGCGCGCTCGTCGAGCGCATCAAGGACGTGGGCAACCCCTGGCTCGACGCAGGCATCGTGTCGATCTCGACGATGGGTTACACATACGATCGGGCTTACTGGGAGAAATGGTTCCCGGCCGATTTCATCACCGAATCGTTCCCTGGCCAGTTCCGCAACTGGTTCTACTCGCTGCTGACCATGGGCGCGGTGATGACCGCCCGCCCGCCGTTCAAGACGGTGCTCGGTTACGCCACGCTGCTGGGTGGAGACGGCCGCGCGATGCACAAGTCGTGGGGCAACGCGATCGAGTTCAACGAAGCCGCCGACAACATCGGCGCGGATGTCATGCGTTGGATGTTCGTCAAGCAGCGCTACGAAAGCGATATCTGGTTTGGTTACAACACCGCGGCCGAGACCCGACGCCAGTTCTTCATCCCGCTATGGAACGTGTATTCGTTCTTCGTGACGTATGCCAATCTCGATGGCTGGACGCCGGGAACGCCGGCTTTAGCCGCTAGCCTGAACTTGCTTGATCGCTGGATCCTCGCCCGCCTGCACGAGTTGATCGGCGAGGTCACGGCGGCGCTCGACGATTACGACGCGCCGCGCGTGGCGCGCGCAGTCGAGCCGTTCGCCGACGACCTGAGCAACTGGTACGTGCGCCGCTCGCGGCGACGGTTCTGGAAGAGCGAGTCGGATGCCGACAAAAACGCGGCCTATGCCACGCTGTACGAGGTACTGCTGACGCTGGCCAAATTGCTGGCGCCGCTGCTGCCGTTCTTAAGTGAGACGATGTACCAGAACCTTGCTCGTAGCGTAACGACGGGTGCGGAGGCGCCCGAATCGGTGCACCACTGCGATTGGCCCACCGTCGACGCGGCCAAGATCGATACGACGCTGCTGGCCGATATGGCGATCGGGCGGCAGGTGGTGACGCTGGGCCACTCGACGCGGGCGAGCCATAATCTGAAAGTCCGCCAGCCGCTGGCCAAGACGATCGTCGTCGTGCCCGATGCGAGCCGCGCCAGCATCGAGCGGATGAGCGACGTGATCGCCGACGAGCTCAACGTCAAGTCGGTGGAACTGGCTGCGAACGAAGCAGAACTGGTCACGTACCGACTGCTGCCGGACAACAAGAAGCTGGGACCGAAGTTCGGCGCGAAATTCCCGGAGCTGCGCAAGGCACTGGCCGAGGCGGATACGGGCGCACTCGTCGCGGCGATCCGATCGGGCGCGCCGACTTCAGTCGGCTCCGGCGAGAACACATTCGACCTCGCGCCCGACGAGATCCTGGTCACACCGCAGCCGCGTGAGGGGTTCGCCGTCGCGTCGGAGGCAGGCGCCGTCGTCGCGCTGGATACGGCGCTGACGCCCGAACTCGCGCAGGAAGGTCTGGCCCGCGATGTGGTGCGCCGGATTCAAGACCTGCGCAAGAAAGCCGACTTCGATATTTCGGATCGCATCGTCACGACCGTTCAGGCCGAAGGTGAACTGAAGATGGCGATCGAGACGTGGATCGACTACATCAAAGTCGAAACGCTCAGCGACGAACTACGCTTCGACGCGCCGCCGGCCGGCGCCGTCGTCGATACGGACAGCCTGGATCGGGCGCGCTTGACGATCGGGGTGGCGAAGAAATGACACTTGCACCGCGCTCACCTGCACCGCGAGTTATGTGGTTGCCGCAATCTGACTAGAGGCGCGGTGTGCGCACAGCGCAAGTGCAGGTGTGAATGCCGAATAATGAATGCAGAATGATGAACGGCGAACGACGAATCACGAATGAACGGACGCGCGATAAGCGATACGCGATAGGCAATACGCGCTCCCGCGCGCCTTGCCGGAATGCGCTGCGTCGGGTAGAATGGGTAGCAGTG
>JBOGUH010000003.1:0-13093 GCA_050695975.1 Anaerolineae bacterium | reverse complement strand
GCAGGTGAACAGCCCCAGGTCGGTGTACGACTGCGCCGACACGGTGTTGTAGTTGCCGGTGGACAGGTGGACGTAGCGGCGCAGGCGCTCACCTTCCGGGCGAATCACCAGCGCGATCTTCGAGTGTGTTTTCAGGCCCAACAGACCGTACACGACGTGAACGCCCTCGGCTTCCAACGCCTTGGCCCAGCCGATATTGCTTTCTTCGTCGAAGCGCGCTTTGAGCTCGACCAGCACGGCGACCTGCTTCCTATTCTCGCTCGCTTCCAGCAGCGTCTCGACCACCGGCGAGTTGCGGCCGACGCGGTATAGCGTCTGCTTGATCGCCAGCACGTCGGGATCGCGGGCGGCCGTCTTCAGGAAATCGACGACCGGCGCAAACGAGTCGTAGGGATGGTGCAGCAGGATATCGCCCCGGCGGATCGCGGCGAAGATGTCGTCGTAGGCTTTGCCGTCGAGCGGCGGTGGGGTGACGGGCACGAACGGCGCGTCTTTCAGATCGTAACGCTCGATGCTGTACAGGCTCATCAGACCGCTCAAGCCGAGAGGGCCTTTCAGGGTATAGATGTCTTTGGGGTCCAACTCCAGGTTGTCCACCAGGATGTCACGCGTGTGGCGGGGCATCTGTTCGTCAATCGTCATGCGCACGACCGATCCAAAACGCCGCTGCCGTACGCCCTGCTCGATCGTCTCCAGCAGATCCGAAGCTTCCAGTTCCTGGATCACGATGTCTGCATCGCGGGTGACGCGGAAGGGGTGCGACTCGACGACTTCCATGCCGGGGAAGAGCGCATCCAAATGCGCCGCGATCACCTGTTCCAGCCAGGTGAAATAGTGATGATGCGGCACCGTTCCATCCTTGCGCACGCCGCCGGACGAGCGCTTGATCGGCACGAGGCGCGGCAGCGTGCCCGGCACTTTCAGCCGCGCGAAACGCTGTTCGCCCTTCTGGTCGCGGATCAGGATGGCCAGGTTCAGGCTCAGGTTCGAGATATGTGGAAAGGGCCGGCCCGGATCGACCGCCAGCGGGGTGAGCACCGGGAACACGACCTCGTCGAAGTACTCCTTCATTTTGGCCGTCTGCGCCTCGCTCAGATCGGCGTAATCCAACACGTGGATGCCGGCCTCGTCGAGCTGGGGCAGCAGGTCACGGCGCAGGCACTCTCGCGACTCGATCATCAGATTCAGCGCGACTTTGCGAATGGCCGCCAGCTGCTCCGCGGGAGTGAGACCATCGGGAGACAGGTCCACCACGCCGGCGTCGATCAGCTGCTGGAGACCGGCCACGCGCACCATAAAGAACTCGTCCAGGATGGAGCCGACGATCGCCAGGTATTTGACGCGCTCGAGCAGCGGATTTCTCTCATCCGTAGCCTGTTCTAGCACGCGATGAAAGTACTGCAGCTGGCTCAATTCGCGGTTGATGTACAGCTTCGGATCGTCTAATTCAGAGTTCTCAAGCTTCGTTTGTTGCTCAGCAGACTTCTTGGCCATGGGAAACCTCCAGTCCAATCAGTAGTCAGTAGCCAGAAATCGATTGGCGCAGTTGCCCGCAGCCGGCGTTGATGTCGATCCCGCGCCGGATGCGCAGCGTGTTGGGAATGCCGCGCCGATCGAGTTCGGCGCGGAAGGACGCAATGCGCTCGCGGCGCGAAGCGGCTCCGGCGTAATCGCGCGTCGGGTTGAGCGGGATCAGGTTGACGTGGATCAAACCCTTCGGCATTTGGAGCGCCCGCCGGGCGAGCGCACGCGCCTGCTCGAGCGTATCGTTGACGCCCTCAATCAGCGCCCATTCGAAGCTCAGCCGCCGGCGCGTCGTTTCGACGTAGGCGCGGCAGGCTTCGATCAGATCACCCAGTGGGTAGCGCTTGTTGATCGGGACGAGTTGATCGCGCAGGTCGTCGGTCGCCGCGTGGATCGACACGGCCAGGTTGACCTGTCCGCCGTCGCGCGCGAACTTCTCGATGCCGGGGATCAGCCCGACCGTGCTGACGGTGATGCGGCGCGCGCCGAAGTTCCAGCCGCTCGGATCGATCAGCCGGCGCAGGGCGTCGATCGTCGCGGCGTAATTGGCGAACGGCTCACCCATGCCCATGAAAACGATGTTGGTGAGTCTGTTAGTCGGGTGGTCGCGTAGTCGCGCAGTGGGCTGGTCGGATAGTCGGCTGGCTGGCTGGCTCGTTCGTCGCTCGTCCTTCGTCTTTCGACCTTCATCCTTTCTGAGCAGTCGCTCGAAGCACAGGACTTGCTCGACGATCTCGCCAGAGGTCAGATTGCGCTGGAAGCCGCCCTGGCCGGTGGCGCAGAACGGACAGGCCATCGCACAGCCCGCCTGTGTGCTGACGCACACCGTGCGCCGTGCCTCGTAACCCATCAGCACCGTCTCGATCTGCGATCCGTCGGGCAGCGCGAACAAGATTTTGCGCGTCCAGCCGTCGGTCGAGAGCAGATCGATGTGCGGGGTCAGCCGGTTGAAGGCGAGCTCGGCCGCGAGCCGCCCGCGCAGCGGCTTCGGCAGATTCGTCATCGCGCCGTACGAATCGACTACCTGATGATACGACCACTCCCAGATCTGCCTGGCGCGGAAAGCCGGCTCGCCCCAGCCGCTGATCAGGGTCTGGAGCTCATCGAAAGTCAGGTCGAATAAGGAGGGTTGCGTTTCCATGTTTCGCCATTCATAATTCTACACCCCAATGCTTTACCAAATCAATAATATCTTCAAACACCCAATCGGGCCGGTAGTCGCTCGCGGCGAGCAGCTCGGGCGTCGTGACGCCGCTCATGACCAGGATGGTCTTGATGCCGGCGCGGATGCCGCCCAGGATGTCCGTTTCCAACCGATCGCCCAGCGCAGCGGTCGCTTCGAGGGGCGTGTTCAGGCGGCGGATCGACTGCTGGTACAGGATCGGTTCGGGCTTGCCGACGATAATCGGCTTGACGCCGGTGGCCGTCTCGATCGCGGCGAGCAGCGCACCGTTGCCGGGGATGATGCCCTCGGGCGCGGGGTAGGTGGCATCCGGGTTGGTGCCGACGAACATCGCCCCGCTGCGGATGAGCAGCGTCGCGCGTTTCAGGTGATCGTAGGTAACGTGCCAGTCAATGCCGACGACGACCGCCGCCGCGCCGCCCGCTTCGCTGAGCGCGAAGCCGCGCCGCGTCAGCGCGTCACGCACGCCCTGCATGCCGATGGCGTACACGCGCGAGCCGGCAGGCAGGCGCGACATGAGGTAATCTGCCGTCGCAGTCGACGACGTGACGATGTCGTCGAGCGCGATCGTCGCGCCGTACGAGGCCAGCCGTTCGACGTATTGCGCCTCGGTGCGCGAGGCATTGTTGGTGGCCAACACGAAGCGGATGCCGCGCGCGCGCAGAAACGCGAAAAGCTCGGCGATGCCGGGCAGCGCTTCGCTTCCGCGCCACAACACGCCGTCCATGTCGATGATCAGGCCCTGGATGGCGGCGAGAGAATTCAGGATCATGGTGTCCCTTGAGAGACTGTAACAGCGAGTCAGCGAACCCCACAGAGCGGGGCGCAAGCAGTCAGCGAGTCAACGAGTCAACGACCATCCGTTTATCCGCTGTTAATCCGTTGCCAATCTTCCAGCGTGTCGATGTCCATGAGGGCCAATTCGTCGTCGACTTCGATCATCTCGACGAGATCCGGGTTGGCTTGAATGACCGAGCGGCCGCCCGCGTCACCGCTGATCCGCATCAGTTGATCGAATAACGATCGATCGAACAGCGTGGGCGATGCGCGCCGGCCCCTAAACGCAGATACGATCATCGGCTTGCCCGTTGCGTGGTAGGCGGCGATCAGCGCCCGCAAGTGATTCGCGCTGAGGCGCGGCTGATCGACCAGCAGCATGATCGCGGCAACCGCGCCAGCCGGCAGCGCCGACAGCCCCGCGTGCAGCGAGGTGCTCATGCCCTCCAGCCAGCGCGGGTTCTCGACGAAGGTCACCGCTGTCGAGCGGAGCGCGGCGCGCATGTCATCAGCGCGAGAACCGATCACGACCACGACCGGATCAAGCCCGGCGTCGAGCGCAGTTTGCGCCGCATGTT
The DNA here is from genome assembly GCA_050695975.1 of Anaerolineae bacterium. Lineage (GTDB taxonomy): Bacteria > Chloroflexota > Anaerolineae > Fen-1058 > Fen-1058 > DASSFZ01. The sequence goes on along the minus strand of JBOGUH010000003.1, from coordinate 9,031 downwards.
CGATCAGCGTCCGGCCGTGCCATGGGAGAAGCTGCTTGGGTTGTCCCAGTCGCTTCGACTCGCCGGCTGCCAACAGCACGCCGGCGATCCGCTCGTCGCTCACGCCGCCCATACCTCCAGCACGGGTGGCTCGGCCCGCAGCGACACAGCCACAACCCGTTCGTAGGGGCCTGCCGCCAGCAGTGACTCGGCGATCGACTTCGCCTGCGGGTGAATCGGCGTCGCGTCCCGCTGGCTCAGCACGGCGATCGCCCGCGCGCCGCCTGGGATGCCTTTCAGCCCAGCCGATGGATCGAGCAGCAAGCGGACGATGTGTTCGGCGGCGACGCGATCGCCAATGTTCATCTGTAAATGCTCGGCCACACGCGCCGGCCGGTGCGCCATCGCGTCATCGAGCGGGCGGCCAATAGCATCCAAGTGCGTGAGGACGGCCACGGCAGTCGCGCGGGTCGGAATAGCCGGCTCGTGCGCCGCTGGCGCCTTCAGCCCACGCCCGCGCGCGCCGTCGGCTTCGACCAGCCAGGTGACGCCGCTCAGGTGTGCTGAGAGAATGTCAACCTGCTCCGGGCTCAATCCGGTAAGTTTCATCGACCGTGCAGGCGCGGCTGGGTTCGGCTCGAATCTGTCCACTGCCTCGGATGACCGCGACGCGGCAAGGATCACACCGGTGACGTGAGCCAGCAGCTGCCCGATGCGTGTGGGATCGGGATCCCCGGCCAGGATCAAGGCCGAGTCGGGCGGCAGGATGGGCTCCAGGATGTGCGTCGTCGTCGTGAAGATCGCCGGCTGCCGTATCGCGCACAGCTCGTTCCACACCCGCCAGCACAGCGTCGTCTTGCCGCCGGCCCCAACGCAGGCCAATCGGTCTGTAGGCCGTACGCCCAATGCATCCGTCAAAGAGTTGTGCGGCATTCTACCAGAATAGTATCACAAAAAATTCCCGATGGCGTAAAGCCATCGGGAAAGTTTATTAGAAGATGCAGATCGTGGAATGCCGCGAATGGCTATCTCCTCTCCCACCACACGTAAATCTGTGCGTCGTGCCCAAATTCGAAGTACTCAACTGTGAGCGAGTGGACGCCGGCGGTCAGGACCCTATCGCTAAACAGGGTGCTGCCGTTGTGCTCGAACCACTCGTCGATGACCGGCTGGTTGTCGACGTACAGTCGCACGCCGTCATCGACCAGCGCGAAGAAGCGGTAGGCGCCGGCCTGGAACGACTGCGTGCTCACCCAGCGCACTGCGAACAGATCTTTCGTGATCAGCGGATCGGGCGAGCCGGTGCCCCAATTGAAGGCGATCGACGGATCGATGCGAGCAAACGTTGGCTGGCCACTCACATCGCGATTCACATTCGTGAAGTAGCTCCCGGTCCACACGCCGCTGGCGCCGCCCGGTCCGGGTGTCGGCGCCGGGCCTGGAGCCCCGTCGACGCGCGCCAGGCTGAAGAAAGCCGAGGCGGAGCCACTGGCTTCGAAGTACTCGATGCGCAGCGTGTGGCTGCCGCTAGCCAGCGTCACGTCTCGGGTGTAGGTGGCGCCCGTGGCTGCGTGCCATTCGTCGATGACCAGCACGTTATCGACGAACACGCGGATGCCGTCGTCGGCGCGAGCGGTCAGCCGGAATGACCCGGCGGTGAAGAATAGCGTGCGCGTCCAGCGCACGGAGAAGTTGTCGGCGTTGATGCGCGGGTTGGGCCAGCCGATGCCCCAGTTGAAATCGATCACCGTGTCGTTGCGCACAAGCGATGCCGCGCCGGAGAGAGTGGCGTTGTTGAAGTACTCGCCTCTGAACTGCGGGAACGCAGGCGGTTTGCTGACGCCGCCGGGGATGCACAGCCGCATGCCGATGTAGATCAGGTTGGGATTGCGCAGGTTGTTGGCTTGTTGCAATATCCACACGCTGGTGCCGTAGGCCAGCGCGATCTTGCCCAGCGAGTCGCCGGCCTTGACCGTGTACCAGGTGCAGGCGCCGGCAGGCGGTGGAGGCGGTGGCGGTGGGGCTGGCGGGTAGCCTGCGCCCGGGATGCATAATACCTGTCCGACATAAATTTGGTTGGGGTTCAGGATGCCATTGGCGCGCGCGACCACATCGGTCGTCAAGCCAAATCTCAGGGCGATGCGAAACAAGTTGTCGCCGCGCTGCACGACGTACGTGGCGGCGCAGGCTTGCGCGGAGGCCTTGGGCACGATGCCTCCCAGCAGCCCGAAGACGAGAGCAAGCGACACAAGCGATCGACCGGTTCTCACGATGACCTCCTTGGTGTAGGCGCCAGTGCGTTGTGGTGCTGCCCTGAACGCGCGCGATCATACAACGTAAGACCACATTATGCAAATGTTCTTTGACAGCCGCTTTCTTTCATGATACCCTTCAGAAGTGTTTACGACTCTGCTTCAAAAGGGTTATTCAGCACAGATTTTTCACCGCTGAGGCGCGCACTTACCCCTGCGCTGCCGCACAGCGGCAGTGCCAGGGGGGAGTTCGCTGAGCTTTTTCCAGGTTTTCTCTGCGCCCTCGGCGTCTCTGCGGTGCTCTTCTCGCTCTTTCGCTGGAGCCGTTTACGATTTCGCTCGCTTGGGGAGGATTCATGAACTCCTCTATGCTTCCCAGTCGTGTCTATCCGAATATCCTTGAAACGATCGGCAACACGCCGCTCGTCAAGCTGAACCGCGTGGTCAGCGGCTTGCGCGGAACGGTGCTGGCCAAATTGGAGTTCCTCAATCCGGGTGGGTCGGTGAAGGATCGTATCGGCCTGGCCATGATCGAAGACGCCGAGGCGTCGGGCCGGTTGAAGCCGGGCGGGACCATCGTCGAAGCGACCTCAGGCAACACCGGCGTCGGGTTGGCCGTTGCCGCGGCGATCAAAGGCTACCGCTGCGTGTTCGTGATGCCGGATAAGATGAGCGAGGAAAAGGTCCGGCTGCTGCGCGCGTTCGGCGCGCGCGTGGTCATCACGCCGACGGCGGTCGAGCCGGACGATCCCCGCTCGTACTACAGCGTCAGCCAGCGCATCGTCGCCGATACGCCCAATAGCATTCTGGCGAATCAATATCACAATCCGATCAACCCGCTGGTGCACTATCGCACGACCGGGCCGGAGATTTGGCAGCAGACAGCCGGTCAGGTGCAGGTGGTGGTGGCGGGCATGGGCACCGGCGGCACCATCACCGGGACCGGCAAATATCTCAAAGAGCAGAACCCCGCGCTGAAGGTGGTCGGGGTCGATCCGGTCGGCTCGCTGTTGTACGACACGTGGCGGCTGGGGCGCGTGCCCGACGAGCCGTTCCTCAAGACGTACAAGATCGAAGGCATCGGCGAGGATTTCCTACCTGGCGCGTTGGACCTGAGCGTGTGCGACGAAGTGGTGCAGGCCGGCGATAAGGAGTCGTTTATCGTCACGCGCCGCCAGGTGCGCGAGGAAGGCATCTTTTGCGGAGGATAGTCGGGGTCGGCGGTGGCCGGGCTGCTGAAATCGACATTCGTGCGCGACCTGGATCACGACGAGATCGCGGTGGTGATCTTGCCCGACTCCGGGTCGCGCTATCTGAGCAAGGTGTTCGACGACGAGTGGATGCGCGAGAACGGGTTCCTCGAAGCGCCGTGGGGCAAGGCGACGGTCGGCGATTTGCTGGCGGGCAAGTCGCCGCGCGACGTCGTCTCGGTCTCCCCGCTGGATAGCGTTTACGATGCGATCGCCCGCATGCGAGAGTACGACATCTCGCAGATGCCCGTGATCAGCGACGGCAGATTGGTCGGAATCGTGACCGAGTCGAACCTGCTCAGCTACCTGGTGTTGGCCGGGAACCGGGCGGAGGATTCGATCGCGCCGATTGTCAACCGGCAGGTGACGACGATCGGTGTGGAAGCCGGGCTGGAGAACGTGATCGGCATGTTCACGGAAGGCTCCGCGGTGGTCGCCGTCGATCACGAGCAGGTGGTGGGCATCATCACCAAGATCGACCTGATCGACTATCTCGCGGCGCATGCCAAGTGAGGCGTTTCGTGACGATGCCGTCTGCGCGCGCCGATGCCGAACTGCCGAACCTGCAAATTGTGCCCACGCAGTCCCTGCTGCCGCACGAGAAATTTGACCGGCAGCGCAGCGAGCCGCTGGTGGCGCGCCTGCGCGCCGAAGGCGTGCTGAAGAATCCCCCCATCGTCGCCCCGATACCGGGCGAGGACCTCTTCGTCGTGCTCGACGGCACCAACCGGGCCGAATCACTGAAGGCGATGGCGTGCCCGCACGTCGTCGTCCAGGCCGTCGATTACGACGATCCCCGCTTGATCCTGGACACCTGGTTCCACGTGGTTAGCGACATGGCGTGTGACGATCTTTTGGACGCCGTGCAATCGCTCGACGGGCTGCACCTGAAGCCGGCTCGCTTGCGGCACGCTCGCGCCGAGCTCGCTCATCGGCAGGCCGCGGCCTACATGCTCGTGCCTCGCGCGCCGGCACAGCGGAAAGGAATGCGTGGCCGTCTGGCGAGACACGGCCGGGCGAGCGTGTACCTGCTACACGCCGAAGGCGACATGTATGGACAGACCGCCGCGTTGGCGCGCCTGGTTGAAGTGTACGAGCTGCGCGGGCGCATTCATCGCGTCAACTCCGATCAACTGGAGTCGCTGCTATCGTTGTATGAGAACGTCGCCGCGCTCGTCGTCTTTCCGCAATACACGCCGTCCGAGATCATGGAACTCGCGCGGCGCGGCGTGTATCTGCCGCCGGGCATCACGCGCCACGTTATCCCTGGCCGCGTGCTGCGTCTTAATTTTCCATTGAGCGTGCTGGCTGATGACCGCCCACTCGACGAGAAGAACGCCTGGCTTCAGGAATGGCTGCGCGCCAAGCTGGCCAACAAAGAGATCCGCTTTTATCAGGAATCCACTTACTTGTTTGACGAGTGAAAAAATGGACTTGAGCACGCTGCCGCCCGATTTGCGCCGCCTCTTCGCTGCCGTCCGACTGTATACCGACAAGCGGCCTTACTCCGTCGCCAGCCTGCCGCGCGACCAAATGCGCCCGGCGACGATCCTGTTCGGCGGGCTGGCCGATCCCTTCGCCGCGATGATCGTCGACAAAGACGAAATTACCATCGTGATGCACGAGATGGATTGGTCGCTGGGCAGTCGCGGCCTGCCGAACGTGCGCGTCGAATCGGATTTCCGATTGATCACGTTCGACCTGGCGCTCGACCTGGACACGCTCGGCTTCATGGCCGTCGTCAGCCGCCTGCTGGCCGACGCCGGTATCGCGCTGCTGTCGATTGGCGCCTACTCGCGCGATCATATTTTCGTTCGCGCGAAAGACGCCGAGCGCGCCTGGCGGGTGCTGTCGAATTTCATCGAGGCATGCAGGTAAGGGGGGTAGTCCCCTCGACCTATTTTTTGTTATCCACCGATAATGCTCGGCAGAAGCCAATTGCGCCCATCCTGGGCAATCAACGCTTCCGCTGCTGTTGGTCCCCACGTGCCGGCCGGATAGTTTGGGAAATCCGGCTGCGAGACAGCCTGCCAACCCTCCAGGATGGGGTTCACTACAGACCAGGCCGCTTCCACTTGATCGGCGCGCATAAACAGGGTCGCGTCTCCCAGCATCACGTCCAACAGCAGAGTCTCATAAGCTTCCGGGGGCGTAGTTTGGAAAGCCTCACGGTAGGTGAACCGCATGCCCACCGAGCTCAGGCGCACTTTCGGCCCTGGCTGCTTGGCCTGGAAGCGGAGCAGGATGCCTTCGTCAGGCTGAAGGTGGATCGCCAAGCAGTTCGGTTGCCAGTCTTCCACGGCCGTAGCGGGGAAAGACCGATGGGGTACGTCTCGAAACTGAATGATGACCTCTGAATCGTGGGCGAGCAGACGCTTGCCGGTACGCAGGTAGAAGGGCACATCTTGCCAGCGCCAGTTGTCCACGAAGAGCTTGACAGCAGCGAATGTCTCAGTCGAAGAGTCAGGCGCCACGCCGGGTTCAGCACGATAGGCGGGAACGCGCTCTCCCTGGATCCAACCTGCGCCGTACTGACCACGCACGGCAAACAAGTGCGCCTGTTCCCGGGCAATGCGCCGGATGGCATGCAGCACGTCTAGCTTCTTGTTGCGGATCTCGTCGGCGTCGAATGATACCGGCGCCTCCATAGCGACCAGGCACAGGACTTGCAGCAGATGATTCTGAATCATATCCCGCAGGGCGCCGGCGTGGTCGTAGTAACTGCCGCGATGTTCAACCCCCACCTGCTCGGCCATCGTGATCTGCACGTGATCAATGTAGCGCCGGTCCCAGATGGGCTCAAAGAGAGCATTGGCAAAGCGAAAGGCTAAGATATTCCGAACCGTCTCCTTGCCCAAATAGTGATCGATGCGGTAGATCTGGGATTCCTCAAAGACACGGGTGAGCATCTGGTTCAATTCTTGAGCCGAGGCTAAATCCCGGCCAAACGGCTTTTCCAACACAACGCGCGATCGCTTCCGGTTGTGAGAGAGCCGAACGTCGCCCAGTTGTTGGACGATGGTCTCGACCATCGTGGGTGGGGTAGCCTGGTAGAAGATGTGGTTTGCCTGGGAGTTCCACTCTTTGTCCAGAGCCGAGAGCCGATCCGCCAGTGTGGCATAAGTTGATGGGTCGGTAAGGTCTGCTGGAAACGCAGCCAGGTGAGACGCAAACTCATTCCATGCCTTGTCGTCGACCTTGCCGCGGCGGGAAAACTCTTCTGCGCCTTGACGCAGGTGATGACGGAGCTCGTCATTACTCATGGCCTTGCGGTCGAGGCCAAGAACGGCGAAGCGATCGGGCAGCCATTTGTCCAAAAACAGATTGTATAGTGCGGGGATCAGCTTGCGCCAGGTCAGATCCCCTCCAGCCCCAAAGATCACGATGATGGCCGGTTCAGGACGGGTCTCTGTCACCATCGCACCTGCTAGGTCCTATTCCAACTGGGCACGAAAGACACCCTGATCATCGCGTGAGTGAAAGCCCCAACCTTTCGAGACCTGATTGTGTAGACTCGTAGCCGGTGTGATGAAGACCCCGAATGCCTAAACCCTGAGCTACCTCTACGAACATGGCCCGATCATCGATGTAAATGACTTGTTCCGGTGGCGCCTGAGCGATGTCCAGAGCGATGCGATAAATATCGGCGTCCGGCTTGCGGTAGTGAACAAAGCACGAAGACACGAAGAAGTCCATCAGTTTTCCCAACTCGAACTTTTGAATTCGATAGACCGTAAGTTCTCGTCCTTCATTGCTGACCGCTGCGACTTTAAGGTGATAGCGGGCCTTGAGCTTGCGAACCAGCTCGATCATGTCTGGATAGGACTCAGATTGCGAGAACATGAACGCCTTGAACGCCTCTCGCGAGAACGGTCTCTCCTGGTAGAAAATCACCCGGTTCAAGTACTCATCCAGACTGAGCTTTCCCTCCTCGTAGGTATCGAAAGTGAGGTGGTGACGCTCATTCATTTCGTCGTACTCCAAACCGAAGGTCTCGGCTGCCTGCCGGCGCGCGTTCCCGTCCCAGCCGTTGGTGAGTAAGACGCCCCCAATATCCACGAATAAGGTTGTGATAGGCGGAGAATCTGTCATACCGCTACCTCGTCTGCGCTATTTCTGTGTTGGAACAAGGAGTAGTATACCACTTTGACAGCCCGTCCTCTCGCCGGTGAAGCCGGGCGAGGTGAGGCGACAACTGCCGGCTGAGCCGCCCTCCGCGCCGGAAGCGATGGACGCGATCTTGTCTGATTTCAATCGCGTGATCCTGCCCGGCATCACGCACTGGAATCATCCCAGCTTCTTCGCCTACTTTGCCATCTCCGGTTCCGCGCCAGGCATCCTGGGCGAGCTGCTCAGCGCCGCGCTCAACGTCAATGGCATGCTGTGGCGCACCTCTCCGGCGGCCACCGAACTTGAAGAGGTAGTGATAGATTGGCTGCGCCAGATGCTCGGCCTGCCGCCGGAGTTCGAGGGCGTCATCACCGACACGGCTTCGGTTTCGACGCTGATCGCCGTCGCCGCCGCGCGCGAAGCGCTGAACCGGCGCGTGCGCGAAGACGGGCTGGCCGGCCGATCCGACTTGCCTCGGCTGCGGATGTACTGCTCGGAGCAGGCGCACTCGTCGGTCGAGAAGGCGGGGATCGTGCTGGGATTGGGCCAGGCCGGCGTCTGCAAGATCCCGGTGGATGCCGAGTTCCGCATGCGGCCCGATGCGCTCGCCGCCGCGATCGATGCGGATCGCCGCGCCGGGTTACTGCCGTTTTGCGTCGTCGCCACGGTGGGCACGACGTCGACGACGAGCATCGACCCTGCCCCGGCCATCGCCGACATCTGTTCGCGCGAGCGGTTGTGGCTGCACGTCGACGGCGCGTACGGCGGCATCGCGGGGATCGTGCCTGAGCTGCGGCATGTCCTCGACGGCTGCGAGCGCGCCGATTCGATCGTGGTCAACCCGCACAAGTGGCTGTTCACGCCGATCGACTGCAGCGCGTTCTACACGCGTCACGTCGATACGCTTAAGCGCGCGTTCAGCCTGGTGCCGGAGTATCTGCGCACGGCAGAAGGCGACGTTGTGAAGAACTACATGGACTACGGCGTGCAGTTGGGCCGCCGCTTCCGCGCGCTGAAGTTATGGTTCGTCATCCGCTCGTACGGCGTGGATGGCCTGGTCTCGCACATCCGCGAGCACTGTCGCCTGGCGCGCGAGTTCGCGGTGTGGGTGGACGACGATCCGGCCTTCGAGCGACTCGCGCCGGTCCCATTCAGTACCGTGTGTTTCCACTATCGACCCGATGGTATAGGCGATGAATCCGAACTGGAGCGGCTGAACGCGGATCTGATCGATGCAGTCGACGCCAGCGGCGAAGCGTTTCTGTCGCACACCCAGTTGAATGGCAAATGCGCCATCCGTCTGGCGATCGGCCACATGGGCACGCAGGAGAGGCACGTTGCGCGGGCGTGGCGACTGTTGCAGGAGAAGGCGGCACGGCCTTAGGCTTCGTGACAATGAACGTCTACATTACGGCGTCTGTGCTATAATCTGTGTAGAGG
>JBOGUH010000002.1:0-2668 GCA_050695975.1 Anaerolineae bacterium | reverse complement strand
ATCCACCACTGATTCCCGTCTTTATCGACCAGCAGCACCCTACCGGCCTCCAGCCATTCGACGATCGTGAACAGCCGCTCGTCATCAAGGATCAATACCTCGGTAGACAGCATCCATCCGGCACCGGCAAGTTCGTGTAATACAGGTACCGTCCGTCGCGCGACCAGTGAAAGGGTCGAGGTGTGTCGTACCCCAGTCCCCAGTTGCGGTCTTCGTCCACGGCCGTCCACACGACCGCTCCGTCGGCGCTGGCGACTTTTAGCTGAGTGTGATACGTCGCCGCGTCGCCCGAGAAGAACGGCCCTTCGAACAGCCCCTGCGCTGTCCACTTGCCGTCGGGCGAAGTGGATGACCAGGTTTCGCTTCCCGGCGTCGCCGTTGGCTTGGGCGCAGCAGGTTCCGGCTCTACAGTCGAAGCCGGTCGAGGAGGTGCATCGGTTGGCTGCACCGTTGGAGAGGGCGCAAGGGTTGGCGCGCCGGGCGTCGCCGTCGCCGGCGCGCACGCTGCCAACACGACGAGCGCGCCGATGACGAGATACACCGTGAGCCGCCGTGTCTTTTCAGGTTTCATCGTGCTTTACGGCGTCTGCTTTCTCCGCCCGCGCGCCCAGATCGCCCCGACGATCGCCAACGGCACGACGAACGGCGCGATCACCACACCGAACCAGATCACCAGGTCGCCGATCGAGCGCAGGATCGTGCTCAACGTCCCGGCAGCCTCGTTGAACGTCTTCTCCGGCATCCAGGCGACCGGCGTGGCGGTTGGCGTCGGCGTCGGGGTTGGGCGCTGCGGCTCGAGGTTGACCACGATCGTCGAGAAGGCCGCGCGATCCTTGAGGTAGTTCATGCGGCCCTTTATTTGCTCGATCTCGTTCTCGACTTCGGTCAGCCGGGCGTTCACTTGCAGCGCCTCGTCGACGGTTGTGGCCTGGTTCAAGAACTCGCGGATGCGCGCTGCCGTCGCCTCCAGGTTCGTCAGCCGCGACTGCAAATCGACGAACTCCTCGCTCACGTCCTGGCCCGAGGCCGTGTCGCTCAGCACCGTGACCGCCAGTGCGCGCAGTTGGCGCTGAGCGGCCTCGAACTGATCGACCGGCACGCCCATCGTCAGCGTGGCGAACTTGAACTCGTCTTGCGCCCACATCCGGCTGCTGACGATGTAGCCGCCGCCGTTGACCGCGATGTCCGTCACCTGGTCGATCGCCCGATCGGTGTCGGCCACCATCAGGTTCATTTCGCCGTTCTTGATGATCAGGCGATTGGCGCGGTACGGCGATGGATTCACGTCACCCAGCGGCGACCGGTCAGCGGAGGCGACCTCCACTCCAGGCGGCTGCGTAGGTGCAGGCGCTAGTGTTGCTGCAAAGGATGACGCCGCACCTGCTCCCGCATCAGACAGCGCCTGCGGGGCGGGGGTTGCCGCCGGAGCGCACGCGGCAATGAGCAGCACGAGGATCATCAGCAGGCTGAACGGCGCAACTTTTCTAGGGGCGTCCATTTTCTCTTCTCCTTGAAGATATTCCTTGCTTCAAGGACGCCGGTTGCCGCGATCGTGTTCCACAAAAATCCTCCCGCAGGTTCTGAAACCTGCGAGAGGATGAGCCTCTACGGCATCGTCAACACAATCGCTCCGTTCACTTCGCTGCGTTTGACCCGCCGCAGCGCTACATTGGCCTGGTCGAGCGGCAGCGCCTCTACATCGGAATGAATCGGAATCTCGGCGGCCAGGCTCAACAGCTCCTCGGCGTCGCGGCGCGTGGCATTGGCGACGCTGCGCAGCGTCCGCTCGCGGTAGACCCGCTCATACGGCATCTGGGGAATGGGCGACATGGTAACGCCGGCCAGCGCCAGCGTGCCGCCCGCTCGAAGCACGCGCAGCGCCTCGGGGACGAGCGATCCGGCCGGCGCGAAGACGATCGAACTGTCGACGGCAGCCGGCGGCGAATCCTCTGCCCGACCCGCCCAGGCCGCCCCCAACTGCCTGGCGTGCCGGCGATGCGCTTCGCTGCGGGTGAACACGTAGACTTCGCAGCCCCAATGCCGCGCGACCTGGGTCGCGATGTGCGCCGACGCGCCGAAGCCGTACAGCCCCAGCCGCTGCCCGGACTCGATCTCGCTGAGCCGCAGCGCGCGGTAGCCGATGACGCCCGCGCACAACAACGGCGCCGCCTGCAGATCGTCGAAGCCGTCGGGCAGGCGATAGGCAAACGCTTCGGGCACGATCAGGGCCTCGGCGAAGCCACCGTCGACGTGGTAGCCGGTGAAGCGCGCGTTCTCGCACAGGTTTTCGCGTCCGCTCAGGCAATATGCGCAGGTGCCGTCTGTCGAATACAGCCACGGCACGCCGGCGCGATCGCCTTCGCGGAAGCGCGCCGCATTCGGGCCGCGAGCGTCCACGACACCGACGATCTGATGTCCGGGCACAATGGGTAGTTTCGGATGCGGGATGTCACCTTCGACGATGTGCAGATCGGTGTGACACACGCCGCAGGCGCGCACGCGGATGCGTACCTCGCCTTCGCCCGGCTCCGGCATCGGCCGTTCGACCGGCGCGAGTGGCTGTTGATCGACCGGTTGAGGTCGGGTCAGCTGCATCGCGATCATGGCGTGGGTGCTGCAGGCGTATCCGGTGTGTCAGTAGGTATGGGTATATCCGACGGTATGGGGG
>JBOGUH010000001.1:0-3464 GCA_050695975.1 Anaerolineae bacterium | reverse complement strand
GTGCGGCGCATGACGTCGGCAACGACGCCGATCACCTCGGCGCCCAGTGTGTCGTCGAGCGTGCTGCGCCGAGCCGTCAACTCGTCGTTGTTCAGGTTGGTATACTCTGCATTCAGGCGCGCAGAAGCTTCCGATAGAGTCTCCTGGCTCAGTGGCCCGGCCAACGTGAGCATTTCTTGCTTGACCGATCCGTCTTGCAGGACGACGATTAAAAGCGCCAGACGACCTTGTGTCGAGATCAGCTGAATGTGTTTGAGCCGCGCCTGCCGAGCGTGCGGTGGGGTGACGAGCGCCACCAGCGCGGTGCTGTGTGTGCCATCCGGGCGGGACAGGATCGCGGATCGGGCCAGCACGCTGGCCGCCAGCTGCATCCACTGGGTTAGATCGAGTCGAGATTGATGGAACTGGTGGGCGATCGTGCGCTGCTCGTTGATCGGCAGCTCGACTTCGCCCATCAACCGCTGCACGAAGTAACGATAACCTGCGTCCGTTGGCTGGCGCCCGGCCGAAGTATGCAGGTGGGTGAGATAGCCCAAATCTTCGAGGCGCGCCAGCTCCGCACGGATCGTCGCTGGCGAGAAATCCAGCCCGTATTTTTCGACGAGCGCCTTGGAGCTGACCGGTTTCGCCGATTCGACGTGTTCTCGAATGACAAAGGCCAGGATTGTTTGCTGGCGTGGCGTTAAATCTCGCATAAGCCGCTTTACCAATGATTAGCACTCGCTGAGTGCGAGTGCTAACTCCAACGGCGGTAATGATACCATGCACAAAAAGCAGTGTCAAGAACCGGGCCCTGTAAATTCGTATCGCTGTCAAGTTCAGTGATGACATAAACATAAGAAACGCGACCCCCGAACCGAAGGTCGCGTTTTACGTAGGAGCTACCCTGGTGATCATTCACATCGTTCGGGCAGCGGTTGCGCGAAGCGTGTCGCCCGGCGTCCGTAGTGCAACACATGCGGTGCAGCCTGCCACCTGCCCTCGCCCCGCGGGAGCAGGGTCGCGCAGCGGGGGTGCTCCCCTGCGGACCAACAAACTTGTAAACAATCACCAGAGCGACCCGGTTGCGCTGCGCCGCTCACATCACCCACTTAAATCCGTCGCGCGCCAGGAGCTGGTCGGCGCCCGTCGGGCCGGAGCTGCCCTCCTCGTAGAATTCTAGCGCTAGCGCGTCCGTTTCGGATAGGCCCTGTAGGATCGGATCGATCAATCTCCAGGACAGTTCGATCTCGTCGCTGCGTGTGAACAGCGATGCGTCACCTTGCAGCGCGTCGAGGATCAACCGCTCGTACGCCTCCGGGATAGTTCCGTCGCCGAACGCGCCGGCATACTGAAAGTCGAAATTCACCGTTTGCATGGCGATGCCCGCATCCGGCACCTTAGCCTGGAACGAGAGGTGAATGCCCTCGTCGGGTTGGATTTCCATGGCCAAGGTGTTCGGCTTCAGGGTCTGGCTGCCTTTCAATGCAAACAGCGAGTGCGGCGGGGATTTGAACTGGACGACGATTTGTGTTTTCCGGTCGGCCAGGCCCTTACCCGATCGCAGGTAAAACGGCACGCCCTGCCAGCGCCAGTTGTCGACGTATAACTTGAGCGCAGCGAAGGTAGGCGTTTCGGACTTGGGGACCACGTTCGGTTCGTCGCGATAGCTGCGATACTGGGCGCGCACGACGTGCTGCCGCAGCGCCTGCGGCGCGATCGGTCGAACGGCGCTGAGCACTTTCACCTTCTCGTTGCGCAGCGCGTCGGCGTTGAGCGCCGCTGGCGGTTCCATGGCAATCAGCGTCAGCAGCTGCAGGATGTGGTTCTGAAACATGTCGCGCCAGACGCCGGCGGAATCGTAATACCCGGCGCGCCGCCCGACCTTGACTTGCTCCATGACCGAGATCTGGACATTATCGATATAGTTGCGATTCCAGATCGGCTCGAAGATCGCGTTGGCGAAGCGGAAAACGCTGACGTTCTGAACAGTCTCTTTGCCCAGGTAGTGATCGATCCGGTAGACCTGATGCTCGGCGAAGACCGCGTGAACCTTGTCGTTGAGATCGCGCGCGGATGCCAGGTCGCGCCCAAACGGTTTCTCGATGATGATGCGGTGCCAGCTCTCCGACTCGGAGTGCATGTCCGCCTGGCCGAGCATCGACACAATGCCGCTGTACAACGTCGGCGGCGTGGATAGGTAATACAGGCATCCCCCCGGCTGACCGGCTTCGAGTTCGCGCGCGAGCGCGTCGAGCCGCTTGAAGTCGTCGATCGAGTCGGGGTTGCCAGGCAAGTAGTACAGGTTGTTCGAGAACGCCGCCCAGACCGGTTCATCGAAGTGGCCGGCGAACTTCTGGACGCCTTCGCGCATCTGCTGGCGGAACGCATCGTGGCTGAAATCGCTGCGCGCGAAGCCGATGATGCGCGTCGCCGGTGGGATGCGGCCTTTGCGAATCAGGTTGTACAGCGCCGGCACCAACTTGCGCTTGGTGAGATCGCCCGACGCGCCGAAGATGACGATGGTCGGCGCCGCAGCCTGTGCGCTCATCTTTCACCCCCACTCTCCGTATTTCACCAATACCTGACTAAACGTTGATTATTTGCTCTTGACCGCGTGCCCGCCGAATTGGTTACGCAGCGCGGCAAGCAGCTGCGCGGCGTATGATTCACCCTGGCGCGAGACAAAGCGCTGGAACAAGGACGCCGTGATCACAGGCGCCGGCACGTCCAGGTCGATCGCTTCCTGAATCGTCCAGCGCCCTTCGCCTGAGTCCTGCACGTAGCCCCGCACGTTGCTAAGTGCCGCATCCTCTTCGAGCGCGGCCGCCGTCAGGTCGAGCAGCCACGAGCGCACGACGCTGCCGTGCTGCCAGATGGTGGCGATGTCGTGCAAGTCGAGACCGAACTCCTGCTTGGCCCGCATGATCTCGAAACCCTCCGCATAGGCTTGCATCATCCCGTACTCGATGCCGTTGTGCACCATCTTGACAAAGTGCCCCGCGCCGCTCGGCCCCACGTAGCCCCAGCCCTTGTCCGGCGCGGGCGCCAGCGCTTCGAAGATCGGGCGCAGCCGCTCGACGACCGCCGCGTTGCCGCCGACCATCATGCTGAAGCCCTCTTTCAGGCCCCAGATGCCGCCGCTGGTTCCCACGTCGACGTAGTGGATGCCTTTGGCTTTCAACGTCTCAGCCCGGCGCATATCGTCCTTGTAGAACGTGTTGCCTCCGTCGATGATCGTATCGCCGGGCGCGAGCATCCCCATGAGTGCAGTGATTGTGCTCTCCGTAGGGCCGCCGGCGGGCAGCATTAACCACACGATTCGCGGCGCGGCCAGCTTCTGGACGACTTCCTCCACGCTGAACGCGCCGTCCAGACCTTCGGCGGCGATCTCGCGCGTCACGTCGGCCGACCGATTGTAGCCGACGACGCGGTGGCCGGCCTTGATCAATCGGCGCGCAATGTTGCCGCCCATGCGGCCCAGA